>JBEEMY010000035.1:0-10031 GCA_041192415.1 Verrucomicrobiota bacterium
GCGCTCGCCACGCTGGAATTCAACCGCGGAGAGTCGCGCCAGCCCGCGCTCGCCGCCACCGGAGGAAATATCGTGAAACGCGTCCGCCGCCTGCTAGCTCAACCGGAGACCCCGCGCTCCGCCCTCACCCCCGTGCTCTCCGCCGCTATCCTGACCGTCACCATCGTGGCGATAATCACCATAATCAACTGGTTGCGTTTGGCTGTAGGTAATCTTTTCATCGGGTCTTGTCAGCAAGGCGGCATTCCACGGTGAACAGCACGAAATATTTGCCGTCGGAAATGGATTGTGGCGCGGAGGGCGGGGAGGAGAGGCGAACACTGTTGGTCTTCTCCATCATCGGCTTCAAAAATTCCGGCCCGGCGAGAGATTCCTTGAAGCGGTTGATCTGGTCGCCGGGATTCGGGCTAGAATCTTTCGCATCCAAGGTGAGCATGACGCGTTCGGTGGCGATGCCGGGGCGTCCAGGAATAACCCCAACGCTGTTGGTGACCGGCGGTGAACCGGGGGTGGCCGCATAATTTTGATCCACGCGCAGGCGAGTGATTTGGACGTTGGGAACGTAGAGCTTTTGCATGGACTCCATCAAGTTCCCTTGCAGGAAACGGGAGGCGCTCAATTTTTGCAGTGCATCCAGACGCTTCGTGGCATCGCCGGCTTTTTTCTGGTTTGAAAGGACTTGGCTGAAATCATTCGTGCGGGTCTGGATTTCAGTTTCGATGGCGGTCAGTTGGCGGCTGGCCCAGAGGGATTCCGCCCAAATGGAACTGAACCAGACGAGGCCGACGGCGATGAGTAGCGCGCCTCCAATCACGGAGCGCTTCACTGGGTCGCGCCGGCGTAAATCCTCTTCCGCCTGCGATTCTGCCAATAGATTTATGCGAATAGGCATAGCAAATTAAAATGCCGCCAACCCCGCGCCCACGGCGACGGTCAGTTGCGGTCCGATATGATCCACTTCCACCGCCTGCTGTCCCGGCAACGCCAGTTGCAGGAAGCCCGTCGGGTTCCACGTCTTGCACTCCACCAAGAGTTCTTGGTGCAGCATTTGCAAAATCATTTCCGAGCGTGCCGAACCGCCGCTCACATAAACCTGCGAAACCGGGCGGTCATTTTGATGTTCAAAGAAATCCAGCGAGGCGCGGATTTCGCGGCCCAGCGGAATCACCTGGGTTAGCAACGCCGCTTCCACTTCCGGAGCCATACCCATCTTGATGCCTTCCGCTTCCGCGTAGCTAATGCTCATGGCCTCCGCCAAACCGGTGGTGAGTTGATCGCCGCCGATGTTCATCATGCGGTTCAACACCAGTTCGCCTCGATCCAGCACGCTGACCGAGGTGTGCTTGAAGCCGATGTCCACCAGCGCCACGGTTTCTTTCGAGTAAATTTCCGGCAACGCCAACTCAAACGTATTAATCGGCCCGACCAATCCCGGCACCAAGCTGTCAGCGGTCAAGCCGGCGAGGGCGGCGGCATTGATGAAGTCCGCCACGAGCTGTTGCTTGGCGGCGGCGGCGAGAACTTTGAATTTAGGAGTCGTGCCCGCCGCCGTGTCACCCGCGCGCGGCGGAATGATGTAGCAATCGAAAACATGATTCGGCAAATCCTGTTGCAGGTAGTTCTTATGGTTCACCTTCAGGATGGAACGCATCTCGTCCACGGGAATCTGCGGCAATTCAATCTGGCGCACAATCGCGTCATCCAAACCCACCGCCATGGTGATGAACTTGGTCGTGTTGCCCAGCGCCTCGGCCACGGCCTTCAGATGGTCGGCGAGGAGTTCAACGGAAATTTTGTTTTCGAAGATGGGAGCATCCAGCAGCGCGTAGCGCGTGAGGGCGAGGATTTCGCCCCGCTTTTCGAGCAAGACAGCTTTGGTTGTCCGGCTACCCAGATCCACTGCGATCATCTGGGTCCGTTTCTTCCGTGAATTGCCATTCGAAAATGGCAGCGTAAATGATGGCAGCGTAAAAGCCATGTGCGTTTCTTATATCTTTGTTTGGTTTATTAGCAAGTCGCAAATCTTCTCCTTGGTTTTAGCAGTTCATGCGCCAAGCGTCATTTTGTGCCAGTTCCTATGATTCATCGGCAAATTCTGTCCGCACCAAAGTCTTTTCTGTCCTGAAATCTGCCGCGGGCTGTCCTTCACCCGGCAATTTCTTTCGCACGCACTTTCGCCATGTCTAAAAATGCCTCCAGCAATGGCGATTTTTTGCCGCGCCACAATGCTCCCACCACCACGCCCGGAAAATCTTGCAGCGCCAGCGCCCGCACATTTTTTGGCAACGCCTTCCCCGGCACGCTCACCGACACGCCGATGCCCAAGCCGTTCGCCACATACGTTTCAATCAAATCCGCCGAGCTCGCCTCCATCGTCGAAAACCATTCCACGCCCAGCGCCGCCAGCCGCGTCTGAAAATTCTTTGTCATCGCTTCGTGCGCGGGCAGGCAGATGAGCGCCTCGTCAATTTTATCGCGCTTCCACAGTTCCGCCGCCGATTTGATTTTGGAATTCTTTTCCACCAGCAACACCATCGGCAATTCCATCAGCACCAGCGATTCAAACCCCGGCGGCGCCGTGCGGTCAATCATCGTGATCACCAAATCCACTTCATCCTTCGACAATAAACTTTCCAACTGCGCCGGAAAACCTTCGCGCAGGGAAATTTTCAAGCCGGGAAATTTTTTCCGCACCCCGTTCAACAACTGCGGCATGTGCTCGCGCAAAACAATCGTCGAGGCGCCGATGCGAAAGTGCCGCGCCTGACCGCCTTGAATTTCATTCGCCACCTTGTCCACATTCGCGAAGAACGGCTGGATGAAGCGAAAAAGTTTTTCACCCTCCGGCGTCAGCGCGAATGGCCGCCGCTGAAACAGCGTCACGCCGAGAAATTCCTCCAGTTGCGCCACCTGCGCGCTGACGGCTGGCTGCTGGATGCCGTAGGGAATATTTCGCACCGCCGGCATGATGCCGCCATGCTGCGCCACAAAATAAAAAAGTTCGAGGTGATGGACGTTCATCGCGCCGACGATACGGGTTCATGTTTTCTCAATCAATCTTTTCGCTCCGGCTAAAACATTTGGGGTCGGGTTACACCCCATGGCGAGGTTCCAGTCCGGCGCGTAAGGTCAGGACGAAATCAATCTAATATGAAAACCATCCTCATCTTTACCTGCGCGCTCACGCTCCTCGCCACTTCCGGCTGTCTGGTCACTGAAGGCGGCGGCGGGCGCGGTCACTGGCATCATCGCCATTCCGCCGTAGTCGTCGGGCCGCCGGAAATCATCGTGCCGGTTCCGGTGATTGTGGTGCACTGAATTTCACCGCTGCAATCGCTGTAATTTATCCGCCCGCGAACACCGGGCGGAAATTCGCCTCCGTCAAAATGCGCGCCACGGCCTCGCGCTGGTCGCCTTGGATTTCAATCTGCCCGTCCTTCACCGTGCCGCCGGTGCCGCAGGCGCGCTGCATTTTTTTGGCGAGCGATTCTTTTTCCGGCAGGCCAATGCCTACAAAATTTTTCACCACCGTCACCGTCTTGCCGCCGCGCCCGGCTTTCACGCGGAGAACATCCACGCGCCCGCGATTTTTTTTCACCAATGTTTCCGGCGGGGTGACGGGAGCGGAATTAATTTTGCCAGCGGGAAGTCCCTCGCCCGACAACGTAGCGAACGGGTTGTGACCAAAGCTGGAACTGCCGTCGGTGGGAATGCGTTTGGAGTCGGCCATGCGCGAATTAAAATTTCAAAGTTCGCCAATGAACCAATCTTCTATGCGCTTGCGTGCCCACGGTGTCTTGCGCAAAAACGTCAGGCTGGATTTCGTCGTGGGATTGAACATGAAGCAGCGCACGGGAACCCGTCTGGCCATTTCGCCCCAGCCGTGGCGTTGCACGAGTGTGTTCACGATGTGTTCCAGCGTGATGCCGTGCAGCGGATCGCGCGGATGAGCGGCGGGCGGAGTGACTGGCGGAGTGACTGGCGTTGTCATGCGCCGATTCTCTCCCGTGGTCGCGGGTAAAAGCAATCGGAAAGGCGCGGGTGAGTTTCATTTGGTCGTGGTGGTCAAATTGTAACAGGCTTGTCGTTTCATTTTGGCGCAACGCTTCAGGCAAACCTCTTGGTTCAACTGCGCTGAATCGTTTGTTATCATTGGTGAAATCTGTTTTCAATGCGGATCAACGCGGGTTGCGGTTGCGGTTTGAAAATGTTGGCATCGTTTACGCTTAACTTGGATTGGCTGTTCAAAAGCCAATGCACGCGTTCTGCGGGCCTAAGAAATCCCCAAGGCTTCCCATGGGATTCGTGTATCAACGCAACCAAACAAACAAGGAACAAACTATGAAAATTAAATTCAAAAACGTCATGGTCACCAGCTCGATCATTATGAACCTGATGATGATGGCCGCCCTGGTTTATATTGCGAAAACAACCAGTCTGTTGCCCGAGGGAATGCCCGCTCCGCTGATCGTGTTGCTGTCCAAGTCGGATGGCGCGGCCACGATACCGGTGTATGGGCAAGTGCTGTCCGCCTCGCCGCTGAATTGATTGGCCGTTTTGCCGGGCAACTCGGGGTGGCTTAATCTGTCAACTCACGCCCCGATGAAGCCACGCGTTCAACTCAGCCTTCGCTGAGACTTGCCGTGTTATCTCCGCGTGACTTGCTTCCTGACAATGAAAAAATGTGCGACCTCCGCCCATCACGGCAGGACGTGGCTAGGAGTGACGTTGTTGCCAAGGGAACAATCCGGGTGGTCGCCGATGTTCTCGATGCCGTAGGTTCCGCGCGCGGGGCAGATGGGAAGTTTTCCGGCGGCGTTCATCTTGATGTAAGGCGTGAGATCGCGGTTGAGGCTCACATGGTCGCCGGTGCTTTTGCCCTGCTCGATGGCGAACTGGCTGGCGGCATCATCAATCTTGCGCAGGTTGTTGATGCACGCGTTGGCCTGCGAAGTGGCGCGGGCTTTGACAAAATTCGGAATCGCAATGGCCGCGAGCAGGCCGATGATTGCGACCACAATCATGATCTCCACCAAGGTGAAGCCTTGGCGGTGAAATACTGGAGCGGTGATTTTCATGTCAGGTTGGCTACTTTAAGCAAGTTCAGTTCCATCAGCCGGTGGAAATGATTGGCGGATGCCTTTGCCCGCCGCAAATTTTTCGGGAAGACGTTGGAAAAACCTTTGTTAACACGACTGGCCTCACGCGGCGCGGCGATTACCACGCTGGCCACGCTGGTTTGGTTTCTGGAAGAAACGGGACAGGCGGGAGTCCGTTTTCCACATTTTGCGACACGGTGGTTGAAACTTCGGGGAATCGTTCGCCCGGCGAGAATTGGCTTGCCAACCGCCGCCCGGATTCTTCATTTTCTGTCATGGCAGCAACGCGCAATTCCAATCTCGACGATTCTTTTTACCAAGCGGCGGATTCTTTTTTCCCCGCGAACAGCAAGGTCGGCCTGACCTATGACGACATCACTCTGGCGACGCTTTACTCCGACATTTTGCCGCGCAACACCCAGCTCGACACGCGCCTCGCCGACAGTCTGCAACTGAACATCCCCGCCGTCTCCGCCGACATGGACACCGTCACCGAGTCGCGCATGGCTATTGCCATGGCGCTCAACGGCGGCCTCGGTTTGATTCACTACAACATGACCGAGCGGCAGCAACTTTCCGAAGTCAGCCGCGTGAAGTTTCATGTGCAAGGTCTGATTCAGGAGCCGATCAAAGTGTCGCCCGACGCGCTCATCGGCGATGTCCTCGCGCTCATCGAACAAAAAAAATTCGGCTTCAGCACGTTCCCCGTGGTGGATGACAAAGGCAAACTCGTCGGCCTGCTTTCCGGCCACGTCGTGAAGCCGCGCTATGCGACAAAAAAAGTTTCCGAGGCGCTCACGCCGCGCCAACAAGTTCGCACCATCACGAAAAAAGAATTGGGCAAAGACCCGATTGCCCGCGCGGATAAATTTTTCACCGAACATCTCGGCATCCATAAATTGCTCGTCGTAGATGACCACGACCAGATGCTCGGCCTCATCACCATGAGCGATGTTGAGCGCATCACGCAGGAACGCAAGGCGCAGTTCAAGCCCGCGCGCGATTCACATTTTCGCCTCGTCTGCGGCGCGGCGGTCAGCGCCACGCGCAATGCGTTTGGCGAACTGGATAAGAAAAAAATTCTCGAACACGTCAGCGCACTCGTGGAACGCGGCATTGATTGCGTGGCCGTTTCTACGGCGCACGGCCACAGTGCGGGCGTGGGCGATACGGTCAAGGTGTTGCGTGATGCGTTTCCGAAATTGCCAATCATCGCAGGCAATGTGACGAGCGCGGCGGGCGTGGAATTTCTTGCCGACTGCGGCGCGAATGTCATCAAAGTCGGGCAGGGTCCCGGTTCCATTTGCACCACGCGCATCGTCGCGGGCGTGGGGATTCCGCAGATGACGGCGCTCTACATCTGCTCGCGCGCAGCCGCGAAGAAAAAAGTTTCCATTCTCGCCGACGGCGGTATTACGAAATCCGGCGACATCGTGAAAGCGTTGACGCTCGCGCAAGGAGTGATTTGCGGCGGCATCTTTGCCGGCTGCACGGAAGCGCCGGGCGAAGTCGTGGAGATCGGCGGCAAGATGTATAAACAATACCGCGGCATGGGCAGCTTGGCGGCGATGAAATCCGGCAGCGCGGCGCGTTACGGCCACGAAAAATCCGACACCACGCGCAAGGTTGCGGCGGAAGGCATCGAGGCGCTCAAGGAAGCGTGCGGCCCGGTGGATCGCGTGCTCGCCCAACTCATCGGCGGCATTCAGAGCGGCATGGGTTATCTCGGCGCGAAAGATTTGGCCGAGCTGCGGGCGAAGGCGCGCTACATCCGCGTCAGCCCCGCCGGTCAGCGCGAAGCCGCGCCGCACGACGTGGTGGAATTGAAGACGGGGAATTAGCCGGTAGTCAGCAGTCAGCAGTCAGTAGCATTCAAGATTATGAGCCGAACCAATTTTGAAAATCTTCGGGTGTATAAACTTTCGGAAGAACTGGCGGATGCCATTTGGGACATCGTGGCAAAGTGGGATGCTTTCGCCAAAGATACGGTCGGTCGGTAAATCGTTCGAAGCGCGGACAGCGTTGGTGCGAACATTGCCGAGGGCGCGGGGCGCTATAATTTTCAAGACAACCGGCGTTTTGTGAAGATTGCACGCGGATCGCTGAACGAAACGCAACATTTCCTGCGGCGGGCCTTCAAACGAAATTTGCTGACGCCGGAAGAGGTGAAAAAACTCAAGCCAGTCGTGGACAACCTTGCTCCACAATTAAATTCCTATCTGCAATCCATCGGACGCGGCCACGAGAGCGAATAGCTACTGACTCCTGACAATTGACTGCTGACTCCCCTAAAACACCACCGGCTCGTTGAGCTTGCCGCATTGGTTGCAGCGCGAGCGATCTACATCCGCATCGTCGGTGTAAACGTTGCCGCATTTGGCGCAGCGGAAGACGCGGTCTTCAGGATGTGCCGGGCCAAAGCGACGGCGGCGCAATTCAGAGGCGATGCCAATCGAGCAGATCGCGCCGAGCGCGAGCGCGATGTAGAGGAGGATGAGCCAGTCGTTGCTCATGGTTTATTTCCAAAGCCGCTGCCCGCCGATGAAAGCGTTCGCATTTTTCCCCGCCTCAACGCCGGGCGCAAATTTTTTGATATGCCGCACGTTGCCGCCGCCTAGCACCACGCGGTCGGCGAGCAACGCGGCTTTTAGCAGCGAGATGACTTCCGCGACGTGATGGAGCCACTTCTTTTTGCCGAGCCGTTTTCGCGCCGCGTCGCCCAGGTATTCCTCGTAGCTGCGATTTTTTTTGTAGGGCAGATGCGCGAGTTCCAGCGGCAACACCGAGCCATCAATCACCAGCGCGGAACCCAGCCCGGTTCCGAGGCCGAGGAAAAGGGTGCGTCCGCCAATGTGGCTGCCGAGCGCCTGCATCGCGGCGTCGTTGATGATTTTCACGGGCCGGCCAAAGGCTTTTTTGAAATCAAACTTCACCCAGCCCGCACTGAGGTTGTGCGGTTCGAGCAGCGGTTGGTTGTCTTTTACCGGGCCGGGATAGCCGATGGATACGGCATCAAACTTCCAGCTGGCGGAAACTTTTTTCACGACGGTGACCATCTGCGCGGCGGTCATCGTGGGGCCGGAGGGAACTTTCACGAGCGCGGTTCCCGTGGCGCGGATTTTCAAATTCGTGCCGCCGACATCAATGACGAGGATTTTTTCAGGTGCGGTTTTCATGGTGTGTTGGTGGTGTTCAATGGAACGGTGTGCCAGTGGAAAATGATTTCGCCGAAGGTGGGCTGCGGTGCGGGCGCAAACTTGAACTGGCGCGCGGGCCGCACGGCGTTGGTGTCGCCGCTGTCCGTGCGCCCGGCGGTTTCAAATAAATTATCTCCGGCCAGCAGCACGGCGGAACTGACTGTGCCCACCGGATTCACGAGCACCTGGATTTTGCTGGGTGCGATAATGTCGTTGAGCGGCAGCGAGGGCAGGGCGGGGGACGCGAGTAATTTCCGCTTCGCGAGCGCGCCGGAAATTTCCAGCGTGGAGTTTTTCGGCAACGCCGGATCCACGCCCGCCACCGGCTCGGCGAACTGCGGCGCGGGCTTGAAGTTCAGCGCGAAATTTCCAAAGCGGTTCGTCTGTATGAATTGCGCGAAAGCCGAGCCGAGATTTCCCGGCGACGCCAGATAACGCGGCGCTTCGGCGTGGTGAAAGGCCGGCTGGGCGATGGCCGGACTGCGCTGCCAGACGGCGGCGGAAAAATCGCGCGGGTTGGGCAGGGCGAAGAGCGCAGGGTTGTTGAGTTCCAGCAATTCATCCGCCGCGTTACCGAGTTGGAGTTGCGGAACATTGGTGACGGGGCGCGCCGCCATTTGCTTTTTAGTTCCAAATAAAAAAATCAGTGCGACGTGTGTGGCGAGGGCAAAAGCGATGAGCAGGATGAATTTTTTCCGCGATGTTTCGCTGTCCGCCGCCGGTGGCTCGGCGGGCAGTGCGTGGCTGGCGGCGGCGTCATTCATTTGGCGGCGGGCGTGTCCGTCACGCGCGGCAAGGTGGCGAGCAGGGCGTTCGTGATGCCGAGGTCGCGCGCGAGCACAGTGAGATGCGCCAGCTGCTCGTAAGGCGTGGCGCGGTCGGCGTGGATGACGAGTGTGAGCGGTTCGCTGACTTCGGCGATTTTCGCGCGCAGGCTGGTTTTCAATTGCGACTCATTAACGAGCCGGTTCTCAAAATAAAATGACCCGCCTGCGTCCACGGCCATCGCGACGGTGCGCTGTTCCACGCCGGGCAGATTATCAGCGGCGGGCGGCGTCAGCGCCGTCCGCAAACCTTGCACCGGCATCAGCGCGCCGAGCATCAGGAAAATCACGACGAGAAAAAACACAGCGGCGAACGGCGCCACGTCGAACTGGCTGCGCAGGATTTTGGCGTTGCGCGGAAATTTCATTTGCCGTTGCCGTTCTCGGTGATGATGTTGACGATCTCTGCCGCCGCGCGTTCCATGTCGAGGACGATTTTATTCACGCGGCTGACGAGATAGTTGTAGCCCGCGTGTGCCGGGATCGCCACGCCGATGCCCGCCGCCGCGCAGATGAGCGCCTTCCACACGCCGTGCGAAAGGAGTTGGATGTTGGAATACAAACCCGTTTGCTCCACCTGTCCGAAGATGTCAATGAACCCCACGACCGTGCCGAATAATCCGAGCAACGGCGCAATCTGCGCAATGGTCGCGAGCAGGTTTAATTTTTCCTCCAGCCGGGGAACTTCAATGAGGCCGGCTTCCTCCACCGCTTCGCGCACGCGTTCACGGCCCTTGTCGCGGCTGAGAATCGCCGCCTTCACCAAGCGCGCAACTGGGCCGGGTGTGGCATCGCAGATGGAAACGGCTTCGACGACGTTGTCGCGCTTGAGCACGGTGCGGACGCCGTTGAGGAACGCGGCGGAATTGATCTGCGAGCGATGGCAGAAGAGCGCGCGTTCCACGAACACG
>JBEEMY010000036.1:0-9997 GCA_041192415.1 Verrucomicrobiota bacterium
TTTCTTTTCGAGCGCCTTCAAATCATTCGCGCAGCGTTTTACCGGGTCGGCGCTGATGTCCTGAAAATTAACGAAGCTGGTGTTCGCGACGAGCAGCAGCGTGGCGGAGTCAGCATCTTTAACTTCAAGTGCATTGCCATTTGTCATGACGCCGCCGCCGTTGGCAACAACGCGCACGCGCGACTCGAAGCTCAAGCCGTCGGCCTGAACTTTGCCGGTGAGCGCGAGCGTGTCCGGGGCAATGACGCGCGTCTGCGAATTCGTATGCGGGCTGTCCATCCGCAGCGTGAAGTTGATCTGCCCCGGCTTGTCCGCCGTCAGCCGCACAACGATGACACGGTCGGGGTGACTTGCGAAGACCTCGCGTTTGAAAGTCACCTCGCCGACTTTGTAGCTCACGCTGGCGATGGCGGTGTCGAGATCGAGTTCGCGGCGATAGTCCGTCGCGTTCTCATGGCCGGGAAATTGAAAACGCAAATCGCCGAACGGCTGGTAGGGCAACTGCCGCACCGGGTCGCTCAAGAATTTTTCCTTCGCGAGCGCCGTGGCTTCCTTCGACTTGCCGTCGGCGAGCAGGCGGCGGATTTCGGCGAGTTGTTCGCCCGCGCCTGCGCGGACGTAATCGTGTGGCTTGCCGCGCCACAGCGTGTCCTCGTTGAACTGGATGCGCTCGCTGCCCGTGCCGCCGAACACCATCGCGCCCATGCGCCCGTTGCCGATGGGCAACGCCTCGGTCCATTTGGCGGCGGGCTGCGCATACCACAAACTGGCGGCTGGGCTCAGCGCTTCCTGAGCATGAGCGGTCAAGCCGGGCAGCCAGGATAAAAAAACGAGCAGCGAGAAAATAATCGGGCGATTCATGGTTATGAATCATCATTGCTGTCGGGCTGATGACAATGCAAGCGCATCTGCGTTTTGCCGGTGAAAAAAATGTCATTTCATTTAGGAAAAGTAACAGGCGGATTCAACCATCACCGTTCTGAAAAGATTCAACGGGTGGTTACGCTCGCCAAAAAGCCGATGCGCGACGTATTCTACCGGCGTGTTGTCCAAAACAATCATCGTGGTCGGCGGCGGGGCGGCGGGATTCTTTGCGGCCATCGCGGCGGCAGAGCAGGGCGCGGACGTGACCATCCTCGAAAAAACCGCGCGTGTGCTGGACAAGGTGCGCATCTCCGGCGGCGGTCGTTGCAACGTGACCCACGCCTGCTTCGAGCCGCGAGAATTTTCCACCCGCTATCCGCGTGGCGAGCGGGCGCTGCTCTCGCCGTTCTCAAAATTTTCCGCGCGCGACACCGTCGCGTGGTTCGAGGCGCGCGGGGTGAAACTCAAAACCGAGAACGATGGCCGGATGTTTCCCACGACCGACTCTTCGCAGACGATTGTGAACTGCCTGATGGATGCCGCGCAAAAAGCGGGCGTGAAATTCCGGATGAATTGCGCGGTGGAATCCGTGGCGAAGACGGCGGATGGGAAATTTGATCTGACGCTGGCTGGCGGTGAGAAGCTTTTAGCCGACAAACTGCTCCTTGCCACCGGCGGTTGCCGCGCCGCCGTTGCGGGGCAACTGGCCGTTTCACTCGGCCACACGATTGCCGCGCCGGTGCCATCGCTGTTCACGTTTCAGATTGAGTCGCCGTGGTTGCGGGCGCTCGCAGGAGTTTCACTGGCGGCGGCGGAAGTCTCCGTGCCCGCGGTGAAGCTGCGCGAGCGCGGGCCGTTGCTCGTCACGCACTGGGGCTTGAGTGGTCCGGCGATTTTGAAAATGTCCGCGTGGGGCGCGCGCGCCTTGCATGACTTGAATTACCAGTTTCCGTTGTTCGTGAACTGGCTACCGGATTCCAACCCGGAAAAAATCGTGCAGGAATTTCAAGCGCGGCGGGAAAACTGTGGCGCAAAACTGCTCGTGAACGTCCCGCTGTTTCCGCTGACGTCGCGGTTGTGGGAACAACTCGTTCTGGCGGCGGGCCTCGCGCGGGAGACGCGCTGGGCGGCGCTCACGCGGGTGCAAATCCACGCGCTCACGCAACAGCTCACGCGCACGGAATTTTTGGTGGCAGGCAAAAGTTTGAACAAGGACGAGTTCGTGACCTGCGGCGGCGTGAAGCTGAACGAGGTGAATTTTCAGACGATGGAGAGCAGGCATTGCCCCGGACTGTTTTTCGCAGGTGAACTGCTGGACATTGACGGCATCACCGGCGGTTTCAATTTTCAGGCGGCTTGGACGACGGGTTTTATTGCGGGCAAGGCGATGACGGCCTGATTTTTAACCGCAGATGGACGCAGATAAAGACCGGAAACAGGCAGTCGCAACAACGTTCACTTCAAACTCCGTCGGAAGATTTTTTCATCTGCGTTAATCTGCGGTCAAATTGAAATCCCATCCGGGCAAAAAAGAGCCTGGCTAAAAACCACTAAAAGCCAGGCTCTTTCAACCCATAACCCAATCGATAGAATAGACCGGGCGGCTGCGGATTTGTTCAAACTGTTTTCAAAAAGTTTTTCCCAAGGAGTTATTGCGCGACTAGTTTGCAGATTTTGCCGTCCTGCATGAGCGCATAAACTTCGCCGTCGTTGTCTTCGGCAAAGCTGTCAACGTTGTTGGGCTGCGCGAGCAGCGTGGCGTGAGCGGTAGCTTTTTGCGTGGCGGCATCGTAGCGCAGGCCCCAGATAGTGCCGAGGCCGTAGTCGGCGTAGATGTAGATGCCAGCGAGGGCGGGGGATTGTTTGCCGCGATAGACGTAGCCGCCGGTAATGGACACACCGATGCTGTGGTCGGGGAACATTGCCTGCGACTGAAATTTCGGCTGATGCGGATACTCGATGATTGGATCAATGAACTTTGCACCTTCCGCTCCCGGCTTGAAATGGTGCGCGCCTTCGCGGGTGTTCCAACCGTAGTTGCCACCTTTCACAATCACGTCAACCTCTTCCCAAATGTTCTGGCCGACATCGCCGCACCAGAGGTCGCCAGTTTGTCTGTCCCAACTGAAGCGCCACGGGTTGCGGAGACCGAGCGCGTAGATTTCCTTGCGCGCACCGCGATCGCCCATGTCCATTTCTTTCACGAACGGATTGTCGCGGGGGATGCTGTAGCCGAGTTCGCGCTGGTTCGGGGCGCGGCCAATTTTCATCCGGCCATTCACATCAAGGCGGAGAATTTTTCCAAGGAAAGTGGAAACGCTCTGGCCGCTGTTGAACGGATCGTCCGCCGCGCCGCCGTCGCCGAGGCCGAGGTAGAGAAATCCGTCGGGGCCAAAGCTGATTTGGCCACCCTTGTGATTGCCGAACGGCTGCTGGACTTCGATGACGATGCGTTCGGAATTCACGTCGGCCAAATTCGCGTCGTTGGTCGAAACGGCGAATTCGCTGATGACGGTGCGGAGCGGAAAATTAAGTGGCTTGGCGTTCGCATCTTCCGGGTTGCTCTGGTTGTAATAGACGTAGAACAGATGGTTCGTGGCGAAGCCCGGATGAAACGCGAGGCTCAAGAGGCCACACTCGTTTTCGTTGTTGTTGCCCTTGGGCCGACGCGCTTCGATGTTCATGAAAGTCTTCGCGTCACCACCGTCGGAATCTTTTTTGAAGACAAGAATTTTGCCGGTCTGATAGACGAGGAACATCCGGTGCGAACCGTCCGGCGCCTCGCTCATCCAAACCGGGCGCTCCTCGGTGAGTTTAGGATAGACGCGTTCGAGTTTGATGGCGGGCAAACTCTGGGCAAAACCGCTGGCGGCAAAAGCCAGCAGGAGGGCGGACAGGATTATTTTCATGCAGCCACAGACGTTAGGCGAAGCTGCCGGGTTTCGACAGAAAAATTCTTTTCAAACTGGCTGGTCAGCGCATCCGGCGGAATTTATCCGGCGCGATGCCGAAGACGGATTTGAAGACGCGCGAGAAGTGAAATGGGTTGGCAAAGCCGAGGTCGGCGGCAACGTTTTTCACGAGCGCGCCGGGGCGTTGCAATTGCTCGGCGGCCTCGTTCATTTTCAGCCGGGTCAAGAATAGGTAGGGAGATTGATGGTCGTAGCGGCGGAACAGGCGGCAGAGATACGCGGTGTCCAGATGACATTCCTGCGCGACCTGTTCCAACGTGCGCAGCTTCTGGAAATGTTCCTGCATGAATTGCCGGCTGGACTGGTAGGCGGCGAACGCGGCGGAATCTTCGCTTTGCAATGGCGCGTGCGCCTCCAGCAGCTTCACGCCAAGGCAGCCGAGCAACTGACGGCAGAGTTCGGGCGTGTGCCGTGTGCTGCGCTGGCCGCTGCGAATGAGTTCGTCGAACAACGGCTGGATTTCGTTGGGCGGAAAGACCTGCGAAACTTTTCCCGGCGCGAGACCTGCGCTCTGAATCCATTGTGCCGCCTGCGTTCCAGCGAAATCAACGAAGTATTTTACGAGTGGTTTTTGCGCGCTGGATTTGATGTGCTGCCGCACGCCGGGGCCGTAGGCGAAGATGATTCCGGGGCGCAATTCATGGCTGCGCTTGCCCAGCTTCAAACTGCCTTCGCCACGCGCAACGTATTCGATGGAATAAAAGGGGAACGATTCCCGGCGGATTTCGTAATCGGGCGCGCATTGCTCCACGCCGCCGCAAACGACGGCGAGCTTCGTCCCGCGCGGCGGCTGGAGGTTGAGGTAGAAGCGGCGCGCAGACGAGACTTGCGCAGAGAAAAATTCAGGCGTGCTGGCGGCTTTATGTTTCATGCTCGGTCAAGAATGGATATGCGTTGGTCAAAAGTGGACATTCCCAAATGCGAAAGGCAAGCTAGAATTGTCGGACAATAAACAAATAATTTATGGAACAAGCCAAACGTGTTGTAGAAAAGACCCTGCCAACCAAGAAGAACGACCTCATCGTCATCACCGGTGCGGGCGGTTTCATTGGCGGCAACCTCGCCCTGTATTTCACCAAGAAAGGTTTCACGAACATCCGTTGCGTGGACAAGAAGCCGCTTTACGAGTGGTATCTGCACGTTCCCGGGGTCGAGAACGTCTGCCTCGACGTGAGCGTTGAGGCAAACTGCCATCGCGTCTGCGAGGGCGCGGTGGAAGTTTATAATTTGGCCGCTGACATGGGTGGCATGGGTTTCATCGAACGCTTTCGCGTCGAGTGCCTGCGCTCCATTCTCGTCAACACGCACATGGTCGAGGCCGCTTACAAGGCTGGTGCGCGGCGCTATTTTTTCTCTAGCTCGGCCTGCGCTTACAACACGCTGCTGCAAAAAGACCCGAAGGTGCGCGCGTTGAAAGAAACTGACGCGTATCCCGCGATGGCCGAACGTGGCTACGGCTGGGAGAAACTTGTCAGCGAAATGTTCTGCGAGGAATACTGGCACGAACGCGGGATGAAAACGTTCATCGCGCGTTTCCACAATGTCTATGGCCCGAACGGAACGTGGGATGGTGGTCGCGAAAAAGCGCCCGCTGCGATGTGCCGCAAGGTCATCGAGGCGATGGATAAAAAAGATTTGAGCATCAACATCTGGGGCACGGGCGAGCAGACGCGCAGCTTCATGTATATTGACGACTGCGTGAAGGGCATTGACATGATTACGCATTGCGACGCGCTCATCGCGACGCCGATCAATCTCGGTTCGAGCGAACTTGTTTCCATCAACACGCTGGTGAGCAAGGTGGAAAAAATTGCCGGTGTGAAATTGAAACGCTCTTACAACTTGAACGCGCCGCTCGGCGTGGCGGGGCGCAACTCGGACAACACCTTCATCAAAAAAGTTTTGAAGTGGGAACCGAACACGACCTTGGACAAGGGGCTCGCGGTTACTTACAAGTGGATCAAGGAACAGCATCATGCCCGCAAGGCCGGCAAGCGCGTGGGCATCGGGTGAATGGTGTGAACGTCAGCCAGATCAAGCCGCCGTTTTTGATTAGTCCCTACCACTGCAGCAATTGGTTCCCATTTGCTGCAATAGTTTCGGAAAACGAACTGGTGATTGGCGTCATCCCCACGCCAAAGAGGGCCATCGCTTGGACGACCGGTGTCATCGCGTTATTTTTCTTGGGCTTTGTTTGGCTGATGTTTGTCTATGGTCACGAAGCGATGGACGTGTGGATTGCGGTTGCGATTGGCCTGATGACGACCGTCGGCTTGCCGTTGCTGATCCATTTCAAATTCGACAGCGAAAGAAAACACGGGCCGGTTTTGAGCTACAAGTTTGGTGATGGTTTTTTTTGGCTGTTGAGGCAGCACCGGCAAATTTCACTTGGCAAAATTGATTTCATCGCGGCGGTGACCGCGCATGATGGCAGCAGTGACTGGTGTTCCCAGCTTCAAGTTCACACCAAGGATGGAGCGCGCTGGTTGCTGGCGACAGGCTGGACTAAACATGATTTGATTCCGCTCTTGGGAAAAATCCAAGAACACATCAACGTCCCCGTGAAATTTCTAAAACAAAAATCCCGCAACGAATTGCAGGAAGAAAAATAATTTGAAAGCGAACCAACCCAGCGCGGTTTCAAAATTTCTCGGTGCCATTCCCAACCGCCTGCAACTCGCGGGCGGTTGGATTGACCAGCCATTTGTTTCGCGCCACAACCCCAAGCCGCCCGGCTCGATGGTGGTGGTGCAGATCGAGCCAGATTTTCGCCCGATGGATCGCAGCGGCATCGCCAGCGGCACGCGCGCGGTGGCGATGAAATTGTGGAACGGCAAATTGCCGAAGCGTCCGCTGGACGAGCTGGTGCGGGAACTTTACGAAGCGGAAAATAAAGGTAAGTCCGCGCCGAGCGGTTCGCAGGATATGATCGGCCTCGTTTATCCCGGCGTGAACCGGCTGGATTATGATTTCAAAATCCACGGTGGTGTCTTCACCTCGCACATCGAATCGTGCAATGAAATCAAGGTCGCGCGCTGGCTGGAAAAAGTTTTGCATCTGATTCCCGTCGAACCGCGCCCGGACGGTTACAGTCCGCTCGGCAAAAAAAATCTTGATCCGAAGTGGGTCGCGAAACTCGGCCAGTCGGGGAAGGATTGTTATGATGCCATCGTGAAGATGGACGTGAAAAAACTCGGCGCATCATTCAACCTGACCATGCAGTGCTGGGAGACGTTGCTGCCACAGGTCGTGCGGCATCCGGCGCTGCGTGTGGAGTTGATGCCAATTTTACAGGCGTATCAAAAGCAGTATTTGGGCGCGATGTATTCCGGTTGCGGCGGCGGGTATCTGATTGTCGCGTCGGAAAAACCGGTGCCGGGGGCGTTCAAGGTGAGCGTGCGGACGGGGAAATAATTTTAACCACGAATAAACACGGATGAAAACAAGAACCGGAATGCTTAACCGCGAAATATACGAAATACGCGAAAAGGTATTTGGGAAATTTGTTCGCGTATTTTGCGTGGTTCGCGGTTAAATAAAGTGAGTTTTCAATTTGATCCGTATCCATCCGTGGTAAAAAATATGAAACTGAACCAACTCAAATTCCCCGCGCTGCTGCTGGGCGTTTCGCTCGTGTCGGCGGTCGCGCAAACCAGTTCGCTGCACCTGCCGCCGATTGCCAGCGGGCCGTTCGCGGCGGACTGGAGTTCGCTGACGAATTACCAGACGCCGGAGTGGTTTCGCGATGCGAAGTTTGGCATCTGGGCGCACTGGGGGCCACAGTGCGAGCCGGAACACGGCGACTGGTATGCGCGCTCGATGTATGAAACTGGCAGCGGAAATTACAAGTCGCACATCGTCGAATACGGCCATCCCACAACGAACGGTTTCAAGGATGTAATCCATGCGTGGAAGGCGGAGCATTTTAATCCCGACCAACTGCTGAAATTTTACAAGGACAACGGCGCGAAAATTTTCATGGCGCTGGCGAACCATCACGACAACTTTGATAACTGGAATTCCAAATATCAGGAGTGGAATTCCGTCGCGGTCGGCCCGCAGAAAGATTTGATTGGCGGCTGGGCGGCGGCGGCGCGCAAGAACGGATTGCGTTTCGGCGTGAGTGTCCACGCGTCGCGCGCGTGGTCGTGGTATGAACCGGCGCAGGGCGCGGACAAGACCAACGGCGTGCTTCCCGGCGTGCCTTACGACGGCAAGCTGACGACGGCCGACGGCAAAGGACTCTGGTGGGACGGCCTCAATCCGCAGGAACTTTACGCGCAGAACCATGCGCCCGGAACTAGATTGCAATGGGAATGGAATCCGGCCAAGGGCAGCAGCGTGCCGGACGCGGCCTACATGGAAAAGTTTTTCAAGCGCACGCAGCAGCTTTGGGACGACTACCATCCGGACCAGATTTATTTTGACGACACCGTGCTGCCGTTCCACGGCGTCACGGATGAAGTGGGGCTGAATCTCGCGGCACATTTTTATAATTCGCGTCTCGACAAAAATGGACGCACCGAGGCGGTGATGAACGGGAAAATTTTGAGCGAAGCGCAGCGTCTCGCGATGGTCTATGACATCGAGCGCGGCAAGGCGGACCACATTTTGCCGCAGCCGTGGCAGACCGACACTTGCATCGGCTCGTGGCATTACGACCAGGCGATTTTCAAAAATCACCATTACAAATCCGCCGCGTCCGTGGTGCGGATGCTGGCGGACATCGTGAGCAAAAATGGCAACTTGATGTTGAGTGTGCCGTTGCAGCGCGACGGCCAGCCGGACGTGGATGAGATCAAAATTGTCAGCGAAATCGGCGCGTGGTTGAAGGTGAATGGCGAGGCGATTTATGCGACGCGTCCGTGGAAAATTTACGGCGAAGGCCCTTCGACAGTGACGGCGGAGAAAGGTCAGTTCGACGGCCAGCGCGACGTGTCCAACAAACCGTTCACGGCGGAAGACATACGCTTCACGCAGTCGAAGGACGGGAAGACGCTTTACGCCATCGTGCTGGAAATTCCGAAGGATGGAAAAGTCACCGTGAAATCACTCGCGAGCAACTCCGCAAACTGGCCGGGAAAAATCAGCAGCGTGCGTTTGGTCGGCGGTAGTTGGTGGAGTCGTTTGAAGTTTACCCGCGATGAAAGCGGCCTGCACGTTTCGCTGCCGACAAATTTTGATGGCTTGACCGCGCTTGCGCTAAAAATCAAATCGTGACCATGGTGAATCAGAAAAAAATTATTGTCAGCGGCGGCTTTGATGACATTCGCGCCCGCGACTTGCGGCTGTTGCAGGAAGCGTCGTTTCTGGGCGAGTTGACCGTGCTGCTGTGGCCGGACGAAACGCTGGCGCAACTGACCGGCAAGGCGCCCAAGTTTCCGTTGGCGGAGCGGCAGTATTTTCTGAACGCCGTCCGCTACGTCAGCCGCGTGGAAGTGGCGGCGCGCGATTTGAATCTGGAAACGCTCCCGCGAACTGACGGATTCAAGCTGGCTGTTTGGGCGATGCGTGATTCAGAAATCAGTCCGGCGCGAAAATCGTTTTGCCAGACGGCTGGGATTGAGTTGCGCGGGTTCACCGTCGGCGAGCTGTCCGGTTTCCCCGAACTGCCGCCGATGCCGTCCGCGCCTAGCAAAAAGAAAATCATCGTCACCGGCTGTTACGACTGGTTTCACTCCGGCCATGTTCGTTTCACGGAGGAAGTTTCCACGCACGGCGATCTTTACGTCGTCGTCGGTCACGATGAAAACATCCGGCTGTTGAAAGGCGAGGGGCATCCGCTGATTGGCGAGGCCGAGCGCCGCTACGTCGTCGGCTCGATCAAGTTCGTGAAGCAGGCGCTGGTATCCACGGGCCACGGCTGGCTGGACGCCGAGCCAGAAATCAAACGCATCCAGCCGGACATCTACGCGGTGAATGAAGATGGCGACAAGGGCGGTAAGCGCGAGTATTGCGAGAAGAACGGCTTGGAATACCTCGTCCTCAAACGCACGCCTGCGCCGGGATTGCCCAAGCGAAGCAGCACGGATTTGCGCGGCTTTTGAGCTGATCTGGCTTTGACACTGGCAGACAATATAAAAATTATTTTTTAGGCTTGAAAGAGTCGGGGTGATGCACGAAATTGTCGTCAATCAGAAACCGATTGGAACTTGTTAAAC
>JBEEMY010000037.1:0-9996 GCA_041192415.1 Verrucomicrobiota bacterium
CACCAAGATTTCTGCGGACAACAAAAAACAGGATTTGAATCTGTGCGATGCCTGCGCCAAGGCCAAGGGGCTGGATAATGACCCGACGGCGTTTCTCGTGCCCGATGCGGACATCATGCTCGGACTCGGTGCGTCGCAAGAACTGGAGCAGGCGGTCAGCGGCGTGGAAACGAAATGTGTGCGCTGCGGATTTTCGCAGGCGGATTTCAAAAAGTCCGGTCGGCTCGGCTGCCCGGATTGTTACAAAACTTTTGCGGAAGGCTTGTCTGGCTTGCTCAAGACGATGCACAAAGGCACGCGGCACACGGGCAAAACTCCGGAAGCGCTCCGCCAAACGCGCGACACGGTGGATCGCCTGAAGCTCCTCCAGAAAAAATTGGCGAAGGCGATTGCGGACGAAGATTACGAGACGGCGGCGACGCTACGCGATGAAATAAAAAACGTCGGCGGCGTGCCGGCAAAGGCGCGGTAAAAACATTTGGGCTCGACGGAGTCTCGCCCCACCAAAAACATGAAAGACCTGCATCAATTTCTGATTTCCCCGGCGGCGACGACGCGCTTGAGCGGGCCGCATGACCGCATCGTTATTTCCAGCCGCGTCCGGCTGGCGCGCAATCTACGCGACCACGCTTTTCCCGGCTGGGCGAAAAAACCGGAGCGCGTGAAAATTTTGGAAACTATCCAGCCGGCCGTCAGTTCGCTGCCGCAGATGGAGGATTCTTTTTCTGAAGCGATGGATAATCTCGGCGCGCTGGACAAGCAGATTCTCGTCGAGCGCCATCTCATCAGCCGCGAGCACGCCGCAAAAAGCGTCGGCAGCGGCATCGTGCTGAACCGCGAAGAATCTTTTTGCGTGATGATCAATGAGGAAGATCATCTGCGGATGCAGGCGTTGCGCCCCGGCCTGCAACTGCGCGCGGCGTGGAACGCGATTGACGCGTTTGATTCCGCACTGGAGAAAAAATTAAATTTCGCCTTCGACAACGAACTCGGTTATCTGACGGCGTGCCCGACGAATCTTGGCACCGGCATCCGCGTCAGCGCGATGTTGCACTTGCCGGGCTGCGTGCTGGATGAGCAGATCAATCCGATCATCCAATCCGTGAACAAACTCGGCCTCGCGGTGCGTGGGCTTTACGGTGAAGGCACGGAGGCGCTGGGAAATATTTTCCAGGTCTCCAACCAGATGACGTTGGGCGAAAGCGAAACGGTCATCGTCGAGCGGTTGGAAAAAGTTCTCGCGCAAATCATCGAGCACGAGCAGAACGCCCGCGAACGGTTGTTGGAAAAAAAGACCAAGGTCGTCTTCAATCACATCGGTCGCGCCTATGGTATTCTGGCGAACGCGCACAGCATTTCATCCAAGGAAGCGATGAATCTCCTTTCGTTGCTGAAGCTGGGCGTGGACATGAGTTTGTTTCCCGGTGCCGAACGCACGCTGGTGGACGAACTATTTCTCATCACGCAACCCGCGCATTTACAGAAGCAGCTTTCCGACAAACTTTCCGCCGAAGAGCGCGATTTGTTGCGCGCCGACATGGTGCGCGACCGGTTGAAAAATGTGAGCCGGCCGGTGGCAAAGTAAAACATCGCTGCTGCCCGCAGAAAATTTCCAAGGTTTCATTTCTCAAAGAATGATTGCTGGCATCCATCTGCGCCGGTAAAATGCCGCCATGCTGCAAACCGCCTCTGCGCCGCGCGCGAGCCAAACCGAAGCTGTCCCGGAGGCGCATCTCACCGCCTTCCGCTTCATGCTGCGCGCCCGGTTGCTGGATGACAAATTTGCCGCGCTCTATCGCGCTGGCAAAATTCACGGCGGCGTTTTTCTCGGTCGCGGTCAGGAAGCCTTGAGCGTGGCGGTCGGTCTTTCGCTCCGCAAAGGCGATGTTTTTGCGCCCCTCATCCGCGACGCGGGCGGTCGGCTTGCCTTCGGTGAAACAATTCTCGATGCCGTCCGCACCTACCTCGGTTCTTCGCTCGGCCCCATGCGCGGGCGCGATGGCAACGTGCATCGCGGTCGTCCGCGCGACGGTTTGCTCCCGATGATTTCGCACCTCGGCGCGATGATTTCCGTCGTCAACGGAATGTTATTTGCGCATCGCATGAAAAAAATTTCCGGCACCATCGGCGCGGCGTGTCTGGGCGATGGTGCGACTTCCACCGGCGCATTTCACGAAGCGCTCAACCAAGCCGCCGTGGAAAAGCTGCCGCTGCTCATGGTCGTGGCGGACAATCAATTTGCGTATTCCACACCCACCAACCGCCAGTTTGCCTGCGATGAACTCGTGGACAAGGCTGCCGGCTACGGCGTGGGCGCGCACTCGGTGGACGCGACGGATTTGACCGCGTGTTTGAAAGTTGTCGGCGGAGCCGCCGCGCGCGCGCGCGCCGGGGAAGGCCCGCAACTCATCGTCGCCAAACTGCTCCGCCTCTGCGGCCATGGCGAACATGACGACGCCAGCTACATTCCGCCGGACATGAAAAATTCCACGCTTGGCCGCGATTGCCTGAAAGTTGCCGAGGAAAATTTGCTCCAAAAAAATTGGGCCGACGCGGCGACCCTCGCAACGTGGCGCAGCGAAGCCATCCGCGAAATCGAGGACGCTGTCGCGCAAGTGCAACGCGAACCCGCGCCCGATCCGTTCGCGGAGGAATGGCGCGCCATCGCTTCTGAACATTTGAACGAGACGCACCAGCAATGAGCATTACCTACCTCGACGCCATCCGCGAAGCCCAAGCGCACGCCCTGCGCGATGACCCGCGCGTGTTTATCTACGGTCAGGATGTCGGCGCGTTCGGCGGTGCGTTCAAGGCCACGAAAAATCTGGCGAAGGAATTTCCCGGGCGCGTTTTGGATTCACCCATCAGCGAAGACGCGATGGTCGGCCTCGCTGTCGGTGCGGCGATTGAAGGGATGCGGCCCATCATTGAAATGCAGTTCGCAGATTTTTCCACCGTCGGCTTCAATCAAATCGTCAACCAGGCAGCGACGCTTTTCTGGCGCACCGGCGTTTCCTGTCCCATCACCGTGCGCCTGCCGTTCGGCGGCACGTCTGGCGGCGGGCCGTTTCACAGCCAGTGCATCGAGGCGATTTACGCGCACTATCCCGGCGTGATTGTGCTGACGCCCGCGACGGTCGAGGACGCTTACTCAATGTTGCTCGAAGCCGTCGCGCTCGATGACCCGGTGGTTTTTTGCGAACACAAATTTTTGTATCGCCATCTCAAAGCGGAAAAGCTTCCGAGCGAAGCCTTGCCCATCGGCAAGGCGCGCATTGCCCGCGAAGGCCGCGACCTCCCCATCGTGACTTACAGCGCGATGGTTCACGAAGCGCTCGAAGCCGCCACGGAACTTTCCGGCGAAGGCTGGGAAATTGAAGTCGTGGATTTGCGTTCCGTAAAACCGCTCGACACCGACACCATCATGGCCAGTGTGGCGCGCACGGGGAAATTACTCTGTGTTGGCGAAGCGTGGCCGTGGGGCGGCGTCACTGCTGAAATCATTGCGCGCGTTGCGAGCGAAGGCTACGGCTTGCTCGATGCGCCGCCGCAACGTCTCAACGCCAAAGACACGCCCGTGCCGTATCACCCGAACCTCTGGACCGCGCATCGTCCGACCGCCGTCAGCGTGGCCGAGGCCGCGCGGAAAATTTTACGCCAATAATTTATGCCGCAGATTCCCATCATCATGCCGCAGCTCGGCGAATCCATCGCCGAGGCCCGCATCGTCAATTTTCTCGTGAAGGCTGGCGACAGCGTCGAGGCCGATCAAGATTTGATCGAGGTCGAGACCGACAAGGCCACCATGACCGTCGCCTCGCCGTGCAAGGGGAAGATTGAAAATTTCTCCGCGCAGTTGAACGAGAGCTACGCTGTCGGCGCGACGCTCGGTCAAATCGAAGTGACGAAAGCAGAAGCGGCGCGCTTGGGACTGGATGTTTCTCCCGTCAAAAATTCCGATGCCGGTCACGTTTCCAAGTCGGATGAGAAACGGATCAGCGGACGCGTCCAGCCGACCATCCGTGGTTTGCCCGTGCCCGCGAATGCCGCCGGTGCGAGCTATCTTTCGCCGCGCCTCAAGGCACGCATGGACGAACTCGGCCTGCACGCCGCCGACCTTGCGGGCGTCGCCGGCAGCGGCGCGGCGGGGCGCGTGACCGTCGAAGATTTCGAGAAATACATCACCAGCCTCGACAAACACAAGATGAGCGAGGCGTCCTCCATGCGCGTCGCCGTGGCCGATGCGATGCGGCGCAGTTGGACGCGCCCGCTCGCCACCGTCGGCCTGCCCGTGCAACTCGATGCCGTCCTCGCGCATCGCAAAGCCTCGAATCCAAAACCCGGCCCCGCGCTCTACGCCTTGCGGGCATTGGCGATTGCGCTCGCGGAAAATTCCGCCGTGGCCGGACGTTTGGTGGGAAATAAAATTGTCCATCCGAGTTCCATTGACGTGGGCTTTGCCGTTGAAGCCGATGACGGCGTGCTGGTTCCCGTCATCCGCAACGCCGATAAAAAATCGTTGCAGGAAATGACGCAACGCTACAACGAACTCGTCGAACTCGCGCGCGCGCGCAAACTTCCTGCCGACGCCACCGGCGGTTCCATCGCTACCGTCACGAATTTCGGCACGTTCGGTTTGATCTGGGCCACGCCGATTCCGTTGCCGGAACAGACGCTCGTGTTGGGCATGGGCGCAGGGCGTAAAGTGCCAAACTGGGACGAGACGAAAGGCCAATTCATTCCCGTCACCGAAGCAAATTTAACTTTGAGCTTCGACCATCGCGTGCTCGACGGCGGTGCGGCGGGACGTTTGCTCCAGCGCATCGCGCAATTGATCAGCGAGCCGGCGAAGTTGTAACGGGACGCTGAGCACCGTCTCGGCGCGTTGGTCTCGAAGTCATGACAACTGGCCGAGACGGTGCTCGGCGTTCCATCACCGAATCCAATTCGTATAAGCCCGTTCACCGAAGTATTCGTAGCCTCTGCCCACGTCCGCCGTGCCAGAGAGCAGCGCGTGAATGAAACCATTCCGCTCGACTTGAACGGTGTGGAAAATTTTATGATCGGGATTTTCCTTCAGCAGAAATTCAATCCGCCCGTTGAGCGCGGAGAAAGTTTCCAACCCGCCGTTCGTGGCGCTGGTGAATTGAAATTGCGCGCCGAGGTCCCCAAGCATTAACCGACTGCGGCCCCACGTCCCGCCGGCTTCGCTCACGAATGATTTGCCGTTCAGCAGCCCCAGATAATCCTGATACGCCAGCACGCACAGATGATTTTCGGCAGAAGCCGCGAGCCATTTTTTAATTTTATCGGCGTGGTTCGTCGGGTTGTAGCCGTAGTTGCTGTCGAGAAACGCGATGCGCTTCACGTCGCCGGAAATTTTCTCTACCGCATTCAGATAACCGAAAACCAAGCTGCCGCCGCCACTGTGACTGGCGAGAACGACTTCGGTTTGACTCACTGAAAAAATTCCGCGCACGCCATCAAGAATTTCTACGATGCGCGCGTCGGAATATTTCTTGCGCCACGCCGGCCAGCTTTTCATGCCTGCTTCGAGATATGCGACGACAATGGTTTTGTTCGTGATGACCTGTCGCAGCCAGCGCGTCTGCGCGCCGAGGTGTTGGATGTTGAAATGCCAGTCCTCATTGGTGCTGATGTTTTTGCCGATGGTTTGTTCAATGGAGTTTCCATTCGGCAACGCATAAAAAACCAGCAGCACCGGCTTGTTCGCGGCAAAGGATTCTTGCGCCGGAGCGTTGATGAGAATCCGCACCTCATCCGGCAGTTGAATCTCGCGAACCATCTCCCCGAAGTTTGTGCTGGTGGAAAATAATTTGGGGAACGTCGGAGCGCCGAGCACCGTCTCGGCGTGTTGTGCGGGATTTTGCAAACGAGCCGAGACGGTGCTCGGCGTTCCGTTCGTCGCATACGATCCATTCGTCACCACACCTTCATCGCTGATGAGTCCGCATAATTTCGTGTCCGTCAAAACTTCTGTCATCGATTTTTTCTCACCGTTCACGAGCATTGTTTGCGCGACGAGCCGGATGCCGTGGCTGTAATCCACCCACGCCGCCGTGTGGCCGAGATAGAGCGGCTGGATGGGGACGCCGTTCGGCTGATGCCAGCCGTAGATGGCGACCTTGTTCGTCACGCTCGCGAGGCGCGCGGAAATCACCATGTCCTTCTTGTGTCCGGCCACGAGTGCGCCGAGTGGATGCAAGTTGGTCAGTGCCATGCGCTGCGCGCGGATCGTTTCGTTGTGCTGTGCGAAGATGGGAACGGTCGTCATCGCTGCCGTCGGCGGAATGGGCGACGGCACGAGCTTTACTTCAGCGGCGGCGTAAATGGCGTCCACCATTTTGCGCGTGGGCAAAACGCACTCCAGCTTGTCTGCGATTTGCTGCGCTGTGCTTGGCGAAATCGGTGCGAGGAAATAATTTTCATCCGAACCGATGGCGAAATAATCGGGTGTAACGAAGAACGTGGCGAAGTTTGTTTTGCCTTCAGCGACGCTGGTGACATTTACTGCGCAGAGCTTGCGGAGGAAACCGGGCGTGTTGCCGTCGAGAAATTCTTTCGCGATAATCTCATCGCGCGGCGCCAAATCCAGCGCGGAGATTTTTTTGACGAACGCATCGCCATCCAACGCATCTGCCGCGCGCGTTGGCAGCGGTAAAGTTTGAGCGAAGGCGCTGCTGGCGAAACAAATCAGAACGATTTGCAACAGCGTCTTCACGGCTCAAACAACGTCTTTGCGCGGGAACAGCGGCGCAGGTTCACCAATCGTGTGGCCGGGCTGCAAACCACCCCACGTTGCGTCGGCGAGCTTATCTGGCGAGCCGGTCAGGCCAAGCTGCGCGTAAATTTTCGCAGAGGTTCCCGGCAGAAAAGGATTCAGCAACACCGCGAGCACGCGGCAGGACTCGGCGAGATTGTAGAGCACTTCGTCGAGCCGTTGCGCTTGCGCCGGATCTTTTGCCAACTTGAAGGGCGCGGTTTCATCCACATATTTATTGGCGCGATTCACCAAGCCCCAGATGCTTTGCAGCGCGGATTGGAGTTGGCTTTGCTTAAACAGGGCGCAGGTTTCCGTCGCCGCCTTCGCCGCATCTGCTGCGAGTTCGTTGGAGCGCGCGGGCACGACACCGTTGCGATAACGCTTGAGCATGGAGAGCGAGCGGTTGACGAGATTGCCGAGGCCGTTGCCGAGTTCGGCTTGATAACGCGAACGGAAACCGGCATCCGTCCAGTTGCCATCGGGTCCGATATCGAGTTCGCGCAGAACGTAAAAACGAAACGCGTCCAAGCCCCATTCGTTGATGACCGCGATGGGATCAACGACGTTGCCGGTGCTCTTGCTGATTTTCGCGCCGTCTTTTTGCCACCAGCCGTGAACCAAAATTTGTTTCGGCAGCGGCAGCCCCATCGCTTTGAGCATGATCGGCCAATAGACCGCATGAAATTTTACGATGTCTTTGCCGATGACGTGGATGTCCGCCGGCCAAAGTTCCAGCGACTTGTGCGCGTGGGCGATGCTCGTGTAATTCACCAACGCATCAAACCAAACGTAGGTGACGAACTCTTTGTCGAAGGGCAGGGGGATGCCCCAGTTCAACCGCGCGAGCGGACGTGAGATGCACAAATCTTCGAGCGTGTTGTTTTTGAGGAAGCCGAGAACTTCGTTGCGGCGATAGCTTGGCGAAATAAAATCGGGGTTCGCCTCGATATAATCAATCAGCCATTGCTGATGCGCGCCGAGCTTGAAGTAGTAGTTGTCTTCCTTGAGTTCGACGACCTCGCCGTAGCTTGCATCGAACGTGCCGTCGGGCAAACGGTCTTTTTCGGTGAGAAACGTTTCCTCCTTGGCGGAATAAAAACCGGTGTAGCTGGCTTTGTAAAATTGTCCGGCATCGTTCAGCTTGGACAGCGTGGCCTGCACAAATTCTTTGTGACGCGGCTGCGTGGTGCGGACGAAGTCGTCGTTGGTCAGCTCCAGTTTTTTCGCAAAATTCTGCCAGTCCACCGCAAGGGCGTCGCAGTATTCCTGCGGATTTTTTTTCTCCGCCTGTGCCGCCTGCTGGACTTTCTGGCCGTGCTCGTCGAGGCCGGTTAGAAAAAAAACTTCCTGTCCCAAGCTGCGGCGCGCCCGCGTGATGACGTCGGCGATAATTTTTTCGTAGGCGTGGCCGAGGTGCGGCTGGCCGTTGACGTAATCAATCGCGGTGGTGATGTAAAACCGTTTGCTCATTGAGCCGCGCAGTTTGGCGGACAAGCGGGGCAAAGGCAATCCTGCGGCGCGGTTCAAATCCGCTTCTCATCCGCGTCAATGCAGTCCACGAAGCATTTGATGTCCGCGCGCTGACCCACACCGGCCTGTTCCTTGCGCAACTGCAAACGCGCGGTGGCCTCGGCATCGCTGGCGAGCGGACGGCTCAAAACATCCTGCCAATGCGCATCTTTTTCGGCGGCGGATTTTTTTACGTTCTGCCGCACCCAGTCGCAGACCTGACCGTCGGTGAGGGAATTTTTTACGACCCCGATGAGTTGTTCATGCGTCACTCCGGCGTGCTTGCAGAACATCCCGTCAAAGCCTTTGCCGAGATTGTCGGTGTAGTCGGAGTGAAGTTTGCTGGCGAGGTGCATCCGGATTTTATCAACGTAGCGGGGCAGGTAATGCCAGCCGTCCATGGTTTCGCGCGGGCTGCGGGGATAGATGAGTTCGTTCATGAGATGATTTTGCGGCGGGATTGCGCCGAGGGCAATGGGATTTTTACGGCGACAAATATGTGCGGTTACTGGACGGTGCAAAAGTGCGGTGTGCGTTTTTTTCAAAGTAGTTTGCAAATCGTGCGGGATGACAGTTGGCGAGGTGATGGTAGTTTAGTTGGCAACACCATGAATCAAACAAGCCCACTCTCCTGCCATCGTTCCAGCCTGCGTTTTTCCAGCCAGCCAAAAGCCGCGCGTGGTTTTACATTGATTGAGCTGCTGGTGGTGATTGCCATCATCGCCATTCTCGCCGCGATGCTGTTGCCGGCGCTGGCGAGCGCAAAGGAGCGAGCGAAGCGAATGCAGTGCGTGAACAGCCTCAAACAAACGGGCATCGCCCTGCAAATTTATATTGGCGACAGCAATTCGACTTACCCGTGGTTGAAGTGGTCGGACACAGGCAGCGTCTGGTATCCATATGAAATGGCGCGCTTCACCGCCCCCAACGATGCCGGGCTGGATGTGGGTTGGGAAAATCTCGGTCTATTGTATGCCACCAAGCTGCTGCCCAACGCCGCTATTTTTTATTGTGGCAGCAACCCCAAAGACCCGGCCAATCCATACAGCTTTGAGCACTATGAAGATTCAACTTTGAAGTGGCCATTTGCGATGTTCAACACGGATCCAACGGGCAATAAATATGCCCGCTCTGGTTATAGTTACTTTCCACAAAGCAGGACCTTGGGAGCAGCGGTGGTCATTCCGAATGTGCCTTCCGCCGGCAGCGTGGCGTTGCCGACGGTGAATGCCAAATCCACTGACGGTAGCAAAGGCGGGCAAAACGCCGCTTCGGCAATCAGTTCGTGGAATGTGGTTACGCCGATAAAGGAGAATGCCGTTGACCCATCCAAAGCGGTGGTTTCTGACAATCTTGCCAGCAGTAGTAATATTTTCCACCGGCACGGCGCCAAGGTGGCTGGTCTCGACGCACTCTTCGGCGATGGCCATGTGCGCTGGCAGCAAGCCAACTCCAACCCCACGCTGTTTGATAAAAATGGTGTCTGGAAAGACATTGATGCCAGTAACGGCGGCCCGGCTCAAATTGACATCCGCTATCTGATGTATTCCTGGCAGCCGTAAGCCTTCAGCTGAACAAAAGATTTTTCCGCCGTAAAATAAAAACCCAAAACCGCCCCCAACTGATTCCTATGAAACGCAATCTTTGTCTCCGTCTCATGCTGGCTGCAATTCTGGTCGCCACGCCACTCATTGGACGTGCGA
>JBEEMY010000038.1:0-9948 GCA_041192415.1 Verrucomicrobiota bacterium
GAAAGCGGCGCGGATGAAAACTCTTTGGCCGAGCCGACAAAGGTTTCACCGAAGACGGAAGCGGTGAAGTTCAGCGGGACAAATTTGAAACGTTCGTTCCCCGGAAATTCGCTGACTGTGCTACGTTTGGGGACTAAAAAATAATCCCCGCCCATGAACATCCCCGCCGTGGTCCGAAATAATTCCTGCTGTCGTCGCCGGTTCGCGTGCCTGTTGGTTTGGGCGTGGCTGGCGGTGACGGTGGCGGCGCACGCCGGGTTGGTGCATCGCTGGAGTTTCAGCGAGGCGAGCGGCACGAACCTGATTGATTCGGTGGGTGTGGCGAATGGCTGGGTGGTGGTGAACGGCGCGACGGATTATTCACGCGGTGCGGGGTATGTGCGGTTGGCGGGCGGCGCGTGGGCCACGGTGGATTTCATGCAGATGCCATCGAACATGATTCACAGCCTGACGAACGTGACGATGGAAATTTGGGCCACGCCGCGCGCGGTGCAAAACTGGTCGCGCATTTTTGATTTCGGCCCCGGAAACGGCACGGTGCAGGCGAATGATTTTTACCTCTCGTTCTGCATCGGCACATCCTTGAACCAGCAGCGCATGGAACACGACCCGGCTCCGGCGTGGCGCGTGGACACGGGACTGGCGACGACGGCGAATACCCAATACCACTACGTCGTGACGTGGAGCAAAACCGGCGGGCCGAGCGGCGGTGGATTCGCCGCATGGTATCGCGACGGCGTGCTGGCGGGCAGCGTGGACACCGGCGCGCGCTCCGTCACCAACGTCAACGACACGGTGATGTGGCTCGGACGCTCGCAGTTCACCGGCGATAACGTTGCCAGTGCTGATTACAACGAGGTTCGCATTTATTCGCACGCACTCGGCACGAACGAAATTAATTTCAGCCGCGTGAACGGGCCGGATACTTACATTGCGCCGACCAATCAGGCCTCGGCGTTCACGATGACCACGAACGCAAATTCGTTTTCGCTCGCGTGGACTCCCGGAGTCGGCAGCGCGGGCAGCGTGGTGGTGATGCGCGCGGGCGCGGCGACTTCGATGCAGCCGAACTACGGCACGAACTACACGGGCAGTAATTTTTTCGGCAACGGACAAAATCTCGGCGGCAGCAACTACGTCGTATTCGCGGGCGCAGGCAGCAGCGTGACGGTGACAAATCTTATTCCCGGCGTGCAGTATTTCGCCGCCGTCTATTCCTACACCGGCAGCGGCACGAATACGGTTTACAACTTGGCCGACGCGCCGACGGCCAGCCAGTTTGCGTTCGGCGTGGTGCAGTCCATTTCGTTGTCGGTGAGTTCGCAAATTCCGCTTGGCAGCTCGGCGCAACCTGTGGTGCTAGCGAACTACGTCGGCGGTGTGACCGTGGATGTGAGCGGCGCGGCGACCTTCTTGGCGGGCAACACGAATGTCCTCACCGTGGCCACGAACGGCAAAGTGCAATCGGTGAACCTTGGTTCCTCGACCGTCACCGCTACGTTCCAAAGTTTTTCCGCGACGAACACCGTGACGGTGGTGGATCCGTTGCTGAATAATTTGCGGCATCGTTATCCCTTCACCACGGACGCGAGCGATGTCGTCGGCACGGCGCACGGCACCTTGACTGGCGGCGCGAGCATCGCGGGCAACCAAGTCGTGCTCGACGGCGCGAGCGGTTATGTGAGCCTGCCGACGGGCATCGTTGCCACCTACACCAACTTCACCATTGAGGCGTGGGTGTCAAATTCGGTGGCGGCAAACTGGGCGCGCATCATGGATTTCGGCAGCAGCGCGACGGTGAATATGTTTCTCACGCCGACGGCGGGTGGCGGACCGCTGCGTTTTGCCATCACCCTGGCGGGCGGTGGTGGCGAGCAGCAGGTGTCGGCCCCAGCGGCGTTGCCGGTGGGCGTGATGAAGCACGTCGTCGTCACGCTGAATGGCAACGTGGGAATTCTTTATCTCGATGGTGTCGCGCAGAGCACGAACAACGCGATGACGCTCACGCCGTCCAGCATGGGCAGCACCACGCAAAATTATCTCGGCAAGTCGCAATATGCCGATCCGTATCTGAACGGCTCCATTGACGAATTCCGCCTCTACGATGCGCCGCTGCCCGCCAGTTTGGTGATGAGCAATTTTCTGAACGGCCCGAACGCGCTCGCCATCGCCCCGCCCACGACGGTGAATGATGTCGCCACGCTGAATCCCGGCGCGCAGGTTTTGATTCCCGTGTTGGCGAATGACCAGAGCGGCACGCCGCCGGTCGCGTCCACGTTGCAAATTGTCAGCGCGCCGGTGAACGGCTCGGCGGTGGTCAATGCGAACAGCGGAAAAATTCTCTACACGCACAACGGCTCGGCCACGCTCTCTGACTCGTTCACTTATCGCGTGCAAAATTATCTTGGCTCCACCAGCGCGGTCGCCACGGTCGCGCTCACGATCAATTCTTCGCTGCGGCTGGCCGCGCCGACGATGGCGATGCCCGCGACACCGCCCGCCACGGGCTACCAGATTGTGGATGCGTTCCCCGGTTTGTTCTTTGAGGACGCGGTCGCCATCCACACGCCGCTGGGTCGCACCAATCAAATTTTCGTCGTCGAACGGCGCGGGCGCATCTCGTATGTGCCGGACATCAACGCCACTACACCGCAGCGTCTCGTGTTTCTCGATGTCACGGGCATCATGTCCTTTGACGACACCGCGCAAGGCGAACGCGGTTTGCTCGGCCTCGCGTTTCATCCGGGCTTTCAGACGAATGGATTTTTCTTTGTGTTCTACACTGCCAACGGTTCGCCGTATTTTGATCGCGTGGCGCGTTACACTGCCGACCCCGTCGCGCTCACGGTCAACACCAACACGCAGCAGATTTTATTCGATGTGGTGGATCAGGATTTTAACCACAACGGCGGCGATCTGCATTTTGGGCCGGACGGTTATCTCTACATTGGCACGGGCGACGAAGGCAGCCAATACAACGCGCGTCTGAATTCCCAGCGCATTGACAAGGATTTATTTTCCGCGCTGCTCCGCATTGACGTGGACAAAAAACCCGGCAGCGTCGAGCCGAAGCCGTCCGCGAACACGACCACGATTTACACGAACGGCTCCGGCCTCGCGTATTATTCCATTCCGCCGAATAATCCGTTTGTGAACGCGACAAATTATCTCGGCTCGAAGACCAATGTGGACGGCTCGCTGCTCAACACGAATACGCTGCGCATGGAAATTTTTGCCACGGGCTTCCGCCACATCTGGCGTTTCTCGATTGATACGAACGGCGAAGTCTGGGTCGGCGATGTCGGACAGGATACCTACGAGGAAGTGGACATCGCGACGAACGGCATGAATTACGGCTGGTCGTATTTCGAGGCTCTCACGCCCGCGATTTCGCTCTACCCGGCGCAAACGACGCTGCTCACGAGTCCGCCTGCCGCCTTCACGAACAGCCCGCCGCTGTGGTTTTATCCGCACACAGCCATCGCGGGCGGCGACGCGCAATACAAGGGCAATTCCATTTCTGGCGGCGTTGTTTATCACGGCGGAAAAATTCCTGAACTCAACGGCTCTTACATCGTCGCCGATTTTGAATCCGGTAACGTGTGGTCGCTCCGCCGCACAAATGGAATTCTCGCCACCAACCGCATTGCAGGAAAAATCGGCGTGGCGGCGTTCGGTCTCGACCCCGGCAACGGCGATGTGCTGCTCGCGAACTATCTCGACAACCAAATCCAGCGCCTCGTGAAAGTGGACACCGGCGGCTCCACCTTTCCGCAGAAGCTGAGCGACACCGGCGCGTTTGCCGATCTCGCCACGCTCGCGCCGAATCCCGGCATCGTGAACTACGATCCCATCGTGGCGTTCTGGTCGGACAACGCCATCAAGCGCCGCTGGTTTTGCCTGCCGGATTTGACGAACACTTTTACCCATTCCGAGACGGACAACTGGTCGCTCCCCGTTGGCGCGGTGTGGGTGAAGCATTTTGATTTTGAGATGAACGTCGGCAGTCCCGCCTCGCGCAGACGGCTGGAGACACGCTTCATCATCAAGAGCACCAACGGCGTTTATGGCGTGAGTTATATGTGGAACACCAATGGCGACGAGGCGTATCTAGTTCCCGACGGTGGCACGAATTTCAGCCTCACTGTCACGAATGGCGCGAATGTTTTCACGCAGCAGTGGAGCATCCCGTCGCGCAGCGAATGTCTCGCGTGCCACGTTCCCGCCGCCGGTCACGCGTTGAGTTTCAACACGCGCGAATTAAATCAAAGCGCGACGATGAACAATGCGGCGGGCAATCAGCTTTCGCTCTTGAGCGCGGCAGGCTACCTCGCAAATCCAATTTCCGCGCCGCAATTTTTGCCCGCGTTCGCGCGCGCCACCGACACGAACTACAGCCTCGAATACCGTGTCCGCAGTTATCTTGCGGTGAACTGCGTCCAATGCCATCAGCCCGCCGGCGCTGGCCCCAGCACTTGGGATGCGCGGCCGTGGCTCACGCTCGACCAGACTTCGCTCATCAACGGCACGCCTTACAACAACGGCGCGAATCCGGCGAACAAGCTCGTTATCCCCGGCGACACGGCGCACTCCATCGTGCTGCAACGCATCCGGGGCAATGGTTTCAGCCGGATGCCGCCGCTTGCCACCGCCGTGATTGACGCGGGCGCGACGAACCTACTCAACGAGTGGATTACCACCACGCTCACGAATCGCCAGAGCTTCGCACAATGGCAGTTGGCAAATTTCGGTTCGACCAACGCCGCCAACGCGCTCGCCGCCGCTGACCCGGATGGCGACGGCGCAAATAATTATTACGAATACCTCACGCAGACCTCGCCGCTGACGAACAACCCGCCGCCGTGGAAAGTCAGCATCAGTTTGGTGAACACGAATCTCGGCGTGAATTTTCTGCGCCTCGCCAACCGCGCGTTCCTCGTCGAGGCCAGCACCAACTTTAGCAACTGGTCAACGTGGAACGTGCCGGGTAATTCGTTCTACTACGGCGCATTCAACCAGTCCGCGCAAATCAACGGCGGCTGGTCGCCGACGAATCCACCGCAATACTTCCGCGTGAAAATTTTTGAGCCATGAGCCGACCCTTTGGAATCCTGCCCACACTCACCGCCTTTCTAGCCTTCGCCGCCGCTGCGCTGGCGGAAGCGCCCACATTGAAAGTTGCGCCTGTCGCCGAACCGTTTGCCATGACGGACGTGCGCCTGCTCGACGGCCCGTTTCGCACCGCGATGTTGCGCAATGAAAAATATCTGCTCGCGCTAGAGCCGGATCGTTTCCTGCACACGTTCCGCGTGAACGTCGGGTTGCCGTCGAGCGCGAAATCGTATGGCGGCTGGGAAGGGCCGGACGTGGAAATTCGCGGCCACGCGCTCGGCCATTATCTCTCCGCGCTCGCGCTGACCTCCGCCAGCACGGGCGACGCGCGGTTCAAGCAGCGCGCGGATTACATCGTGGCCGAACTGGCGAAGTGCCAGAGCAATTCTCCGGCGGCGGGATTTCACGAAGGTTATCTGTCCGCATTTCCCGAATCGTTCGTTGACCGCGTGGAGCAACGGAAAAACGTCTGGGTGCCTTGGTATACGCTGCACAAAATCATGGCGGGACTGCTGGACGCGAACCAACTTTGCGGCAACGCGCAGGCGTTGGACGTGCTGATAAAAAATGCCGACTGGGTGAAGTTCCGCGTGGATCATCTCTCGCACCAACAGATGCAGCGCTCGCTTGACACCGAACACGGCGGCATGAACGAAGTGCTCGCGAATCTTTACGCGGTCACCGGGAACACAAATTATCTCGCGCTCTCCGCCGCGTTCAATCACGAGCGTGTGCTGGAGCCGCTCGCGCGTGGCGAGGATCATTTGAACGGCATTCACGCCAACACGCAGATCCCAAAAATCATCGGCGCGGCGCGCGAATACGAACTCACTGGCGACGAAAAATATCTGACCATTGCAAATACGTTTTGGGACTCCGTCGCGTTGCGCCGTTCCTACGTCATCGGCGGCGACAGCGACCATGAGCATTTTTTTCCGACGAACGAGTTCGCCAAACATTTGAGCACCGATACGACGGAAACGTGCAACACCTACAACATGCTCAAGCTTTCGCGCGAGCTGTTCACCCTGCACCCGGACGCGGCGAAGATGGATTTTTACGAGCGCGGACTCTACAACCACATCCTCGCGTCGCAGGAGCCAGAGACGGGGATGTTTGTTTATCTGATGTCGCTCAAGCCGGGGCATTTCAAAACGTATTCGACGCCGGAAGACTCCTTCTGGTGCTGCGTCGGCACGGGCATGGAGAACCACGCTAAATACGGCGACACGATTTATTTTCACGACGCGAATTACCTGTATGTGAATTTATTCATCGCGTCCGAACTATCGTGGAAAGAAAAAGGTCTGATGTTGCGGCAGGAAACCAAATTTCCTGAAAGCGATTCGACCGTTTTGAAATTCAAGGTTTCAAAACCCGTGAGCTTCGCCCTAAAGATTCGCCATCCTGAATGGGCTGTGGATGGGGTGTTTATTTCTGTGAACGGCAAGCCAGAAAAAATCAGTTCCGCTCCTGGAAATTATTTTATTGTGCGGCGCGAATGGAATGACGGTGACAAACTTGAAATCCAATTCCCGATGAGGTTGCATACCGAGCCGCTGCCCGGCACGAGCAACACCGTGGCTGTTATGTATGGCCCAATCGTCCTCGCGGGCGAACTCGGCACGAACGCGATGCCGTATCCCTTCGCCAAAGGCCAGACCGATTTCAGCTCATTGCCCGCGCCTGCCGCTCCGGTATTTGTCGGCAATGCCGGGACACTGCTCCGGCACGTCAAGCTGGTCGCCGACCAGCCGCTCACGTTCCGCACAGACGGAATCGGTCGTCCGCAAGACGTGACGCTCATCCCGCTTTACCGGTTGCACCGCGAGCGTTACTCGGTCTATTGGAATTTGCTTTCCGAGGAAGGCTGGCAAAAGCAAAAAGCCGAACTCGCCGCCGCTGAAGCGAAGCGCATCACCGCCGAAGCGCGCATCGTAGACCTCGTTCGTCCCGGCGAGCAACAATCCGAGATTGATCATAACATCCAAGGCGAAAAATCTGATTCTGTCGAAGCGCTCGGCAGCAAGCTGCGCCACGCGTTTGACGGCGGCTGGTTTTCCTACGATTTGAAAGTGGACGGCGCCGCGCCGAACGAACTCGTCTGCCACTGGTGGGGTGATGAACAAGGTGAACGCAATTTCGACATCCTCGTGGACGGCGTTAAAATCGCATCGCAAAAATTATCGCACAACGAGCCAGGAAAATTTTGGGACGCGACGTATCCGATTCCCGCCGCGCTGACGAAAGACAAAACCAAAGTCACGGTGAAATGGCAGGCGCAGCCGGGCAATTTCGCGGGCGGGCTTTTCGGCGTTCGCATCTTAAAATCTCAAACCAAACCATGAAAAACTTCATTCGTCATTCATCACTGATTGCTTCTTTGCTGTTTGCGTGCGGCAGTCTGCACGCCGCTTCGCTTGTCGTGCAAACCGACCAGCCGGGGGCAAAATTAAATCCTGCGATGTGGGGGATTTTCTTCGAGGACATCAACTTCGGTGCCGACGGCGGACTCTATGCCGAACTGGTGAAGAACCGTGCGTTTGAATTTCCCGACGCGATGATGGGTTGGAGCAAGCTCTCGCCCAGCAAGGCACGCGGCACGCTGGTCATCCGTGACGAGAATCCGTTCAACGCAAAGAATCCGCATTACTTACACATCGAGTCCGAGGGCACAGATTTATTCGGCGTGGCGAACGAAGGTTTTCGCGGCATCGGCGTGATGGCGGGCGAGAGTTACAATTTCTCCGCGCAAATCCGCAGCGTTGAAGGCAACGCGAAGTTACGCGTGGAGCTTTACAGTTCGCGTGGCGCTTTGCTCGACACAGTGCGGTTGGAGAAGTTTTCCGGCGACTGGCAAAGTTATTCCGCCGTGTTGCATCCGAAAACGACCGACGTAAAAGCCAAACTCTACGTTCTCGTGGACGGCGCGGGCACGCTGGATTTTGACATGATTTCACTGTTCCCGGCGAAGACGTGGAAGAATCGTCCCGGCGGTTTGCGCGCGGACATGGTGCAAAAACTTGCCGATCTCAAGCCCGGTTTCATGCGCTTTCCCGGCGGCTGCATCGTCGAGGGCAGCGAACTCGACAAGCGTTATCAGTGGAAGAAAACCATCGGCCCGGTCGCTGAACGCGAGTTGCTGATTAGCCGTTGGAACTATGAATTTCTTCACCGTCCCGCGCCGGATTATTTTCAGGATTTCGGTTTAGGCTTTTACGAATTTTTCCAACTCTGCGAAGACATCGGTGCGCAGCCGTTACCGATCTTGAGCTGCGGCCTCGCGTGCCAGTTTAATTCCGGTGAAGAATGCGCGATGACCAATCTCGACTCATACATTCAGGACGCGCTCGACCTGATTGAATTTGCCAACGGTCCGGCCACAAGCACTTGGGGCGCGCAGCGAGTCGCGATGGGCCATCCCGAACCGTTCAACCTGAAAATGCTGGGCGTTGGCAATGAAAACTGGGACGCGCCTTACCTTGAACGCTACGCAAAATTTCACGCCGTGCTGAAGGCGCAGCATCCGGAAATCAAACTCGTCTCCAGCGCCGGGCCGTTTCCCGACGACGCGCATTTCAAATACGCGTGGCCTAAATTGCGCGAGCTGCACGCGGACATTGTGGACGAACATTGCTACGCGAAGCCGGACTGGTTCTTCAACAACACGCATCGCTTCGACGGCTACGACCGTAACGGTCCGAAAGTTTTCTTCGGGGAATACGCCGCGCAGAGCGACAAAGTCGTGAGCGTGGAGAACCGCAATAATCTCGAATGTGCCATCGCCGAGGCTGCTTACATGACCGGCCTCGAACGCAACGGCGACGTCGTCCGCATGGCGAGCTACGCGCCGTTGTTCGCGCACATTGACGCGTGGCAGTGGACACCGAATCTGATCTGGGTGAACAATCTTCAGAGCTACGGCACACCGAATTATTACGTGCAGAAAATGTTCGCCAACAATCCCGGCGACACCGCGCTTCCGGTGACGCTCGACGCAGCGGGCGCAGAAAAACTTTTCGCCTCCGCCACGCGTGACACTGCGTCCGGCGAAGTCATTCTGAAAATTGTGAATGGTGGCAAGTCGTCGGCGACCATCGCACTTAATTTTTCTGGCACAGGGAAAATTGCCTCATCCGCTAGCGTGAGCACGCTCACGAGTGGAAGTTTGCTGGATGAAAATTCCTTCGCCGCACCGCAGAAAGTTTTTCCGGTGGAAACCAAAATCGAAATCACGTCTCCGAAGTTTGAACACAACTTCCCGGCAAATTCATTGACGGTGCTGCGACTCAACATTGCTAAATAAATTTATGGCTACTCAATATACTATCGGTCTGGACTACGGCACAAACTCCGTTCGCGCGCTCATCGTCAATGTCGCCAACGGCGCGGAAGTCGCTGCCGCTGTTTGGGGCTACTCGCACGGCACCGCCGGCGTGATTCTCGGACGCGACCCAAACTTGGCCCGCCAACATCCTGCCGATTATATCAAAGGCGCGGAAGTCACCATCAAGCAGGCTCTCGCCACGGCGAAGAAGACCGTCAAAGGTTTTAGCGCCAGCCAGGTCATCGGCATCGGCGTGGACACGACGGGCAGCACGCCGCTCCCAGTGGACGCGAACGGCCAGCCGCTCGTGTTCCAGAAAAAATTCACGAACAATCCCGCCGCGATGGCGTGGTTGTGGAAAGATCACACCGGTATCGCCGAGGCCGCCGAGATCACCGCGCTCGCCAAGAAGATGCGCCCGCAATTTCTCGCCAAATGCGGCGGCACCTATTCGAGCGAATGGTTCTTCAGCAAAATCCTCAAGTGCCTGCGTTCCGCGCCGGAAGTTT
>JBEEMY010000039.1:0-9846 GCA_041192415.1 Verrucomicrobiota bacterium
AGCGCGGCCCATGAGTTCAATCTTCCTCCGGCCGCATGAATTAGGCCACTGCCTACTTGTCTCCTTGCTTGAACGTTGCCTTAACCAGCGCGCATACTGTCGTGAATGTCTCTCGAACTCACAGAAAAACTCTTGAGCGATGCCGCTGGCTGGGATGCCGTGAAGCTGGCGCGAGCTTATCTCGCGTCAGGGCAGGTCGTGAGTTCCGCTTGGTCGCCGCCGCTGTTGCGCGGCGTGGTGCGGATCGGGGAAATTTTCTTTCGCGCTTCGCTCGTCATCAAGGCGGAGACCGACATGGAAAATCTCTGCACCTGCCGGGAGGCTCGCGAGTGGGGAAAAATCTGCCCCCATGTCGTCGCGGTTGGCCTGCATTGGTTGAAAGGACAAAAACCCGTTACTGCCGCGACTCCGATTCCAAAGCCGGCCATTGTCACCACGGCAAAAGCTTCTTCACTTCGCCGTGAATCTGGCGGATTGCCGGCGGAATTGTTCATCATTTTTCCACCAAACTTTGATCAGGCTGTCGCCCGAGGCAAAATCATGCTGGTGTTGGAAGCGCACTGGAACGGCGGACGTTGTCCGCTGAATGCGCTGCCCAAAGGCCAAGCCTACGCTTTTTCCGCAGCCGATAATGCCATCATCGAACACTTGGAAAAATTATCCGGCGGCGAAACGCCGGCGCTGCTGCAACTGGAATTGAAAGACTTCGTCGCTCTGCTGCCACTGCTCGCAGAACACCCAAAACTCACGCTTGGCAAATCCGCCGCCGTGACGGTCAGCCGCACGCTGTTTACTTTACCGCTGCGCGCTACGCTGGAGGCGAACGGCGAAATCGTGCTTTCGATGGCGGGAAAAACGGACGCATTCATCCGCGTCGGCGATTGGGTGTGGCACGATCAAACACTGCAGCCGCTGGGCTTGCCGCCGATCGCGCAGAAAATTTTTCAAGCGCCCGTGCGTCTGTCGCGGGCGCAGGTGCCGCTGTTTCTCAGCCAGCAATGGTCGCAACTGGAAGCGGCGGGCGGGGTGGAGACGAATTTCAAGCTCGCGGATTTTTCAATCGAGCCGCAGCCGCCGCGTTTCCTGCTCGAACTCAAGGGCGGCCTCACGCAATTGACCGCCCGACTGCACTGCGCTTATGGCGCGCGGATCATGTTACTCGGCGTCACGGCGGACGACGAAGGTATCTGGCTGCCGGATCCGGCCGTGGTGACGCGTTATTCCACCCGCGATTTTGTCGCCGAACGCGCCGCGCTCGGACGTTTGCAGCGCAGCGGATTTTCCAGTGTGGACGGGCAGGGGAAGTTGCAATTGGTCGGACAGAATGGCGTGTTAAATTTTTTGGCGCGCGAGTTTCCCAAGCTGCAACGCGAGTGGAGCGTCACGCTTGACGAGCAATTGGAGAATCGCACATTGAAAAATCTGGAACGCGTGGAACCGTCGTTCCAGATCGCGTCGTCGGGCGTGCAATGGTTCGATCTCGGCGTGGTCTTCGCGGCCAGCACGGGCGAGAAATTTTCCGCAGCGGAAATCCAACGGCTCATTTTATCCGGCCAAAATCACACGCGGCTGGCGAATGGTAAGATGGCCGTGATTGACACGGGGGCCGTGGAGGAATTACAGGAGGTGCTGCTGGATTGTTCGCCGCAACAAAACGCGCAAGGCTACCGCATCAGCAGTCAGCAGGCGGGGTTTGTCGAGGCGACGTTGCGGCAGCACAGCGGTTGGAAAGTGCAGGCGCCATCCGCCTGGCGCGAGCGGGCGGCCAAGCAGGGCGGGGAGGCTAAACTGGAATGTCCGCCGCTCGGTGATCTGGAAAATGTCCTGCGCCCGTATCAAAAACACGGCGTCGCGTGGCTGGGTTTTCTCCGAGAAAATGGTTTCGGCGGCATTCTGGCGGATGAAATGGGCTTGGGAAAAACGCTTCAGACGCTGGCGTTTTTGAAATCACTGCCAACTGACCGTAATCATCCGCATCTGATCATTTGCCCCACGAGTCTGGTGTTCAACTGGCTGGCGGAAGCGAAGAAATTTACGCCGGACTTGAAGGTGCTCGCCTTGCACGGAACGGATCGGCACGCCCGATTTTCCGAAATCAAAAATCACGACATCATTGTCACGAGCTACGCGCTCATCCGGCGCGATGCGGAGCAGTATCGCGAGCTGGAATTCGACACGGTAGTGCTGGACGAGGCGCAGCACATCAAAAACCGGCAGACGCAGAATGCGCAGGCGGTCAAAGCGGTGAAGGCGAAACATCGGCTGGTGCTCACGGGCACGCCGATGGAAAATTCCGTCCTCGATCTGTGGTCTATCTTTGATTTTCTCATGCCCGGCTACCTTGGTTCGGCGAAAGATTTTCGGGAACGCTACGAGCTGCCGATTGCGAAGGCGAAGGATGTTGAAGCGCAGCAACGGCTCGCGCGGCGGTTGCGTCCGTTTCTATTGCGCCGCCTCAAGCAGGAAGTCGCGAAAGATTTGCCCGAAAAACTGGAGCAGGTTTCGTTCTGCGAATTGACCACGGATCAGCGCGCGGTTTATCAGCAAGTCATCGAAGCGAGTCGCAAGGAAGTGCTGGATGCCGTCGGCGCGCAAGGTCTGGCCAAGAGCCGGATGGTGGTGCTGACGGCGTTGTTGCGTCTGCGTCAAATCTGCTGTGATCTACGTTTGCTGAAGTTAGAAAATGTGAACCCGGCGAATGCCTCGGGCAAACTGGATCTGTTCGGAGAATTGCTGGAGGAAGTCGTGGATGGTGGTCATCGCGTGCTGGTCTTCAGCCAGTTCACCAGTATGTTGAGTTTACTGCGGGACAAACTTAAAGCGGAAGGAATAGAGTTTTGTTATCTCGATGGTTCCACGACGGATCGCGGCGCGGAGGTGCAAAGATTCCAGAACACCGCAACGATTCCGGTTTTTCTCATCAGCTTGAAGGCGGGCGGCACGGGCTTGAACCTCACCGGCGCGGACACGGTGATCCACTTTGATCCGTGGTGGAATCCGGCGGTGGAAGATCAGGCCACGAGCCGTGCCCACCGTATCGGTCAGTCGAAGGTCGTGACCAGTTACAAATTAATCACGCGCGATACCGTGGAGGAGAAAATTTTGACACTGCAAAACCGGAAGCGGGAAATCATTCGAGGGACGCTCGAAGGCGAAGAGGCGTTCACGGCGTCACTAAATTGGGACGAGATTCAGGAGTTGTTAAGCTGACGTGTTTTTAGAGCGGATTCAATAAAGCCATAGCCATTTTGATTTTTGGCCGCGCGCCAGTTTCAAGCCAGACTCTCGATGTCGAGGAAGCCGTTCAACTGCTTGAGCCGGGTGGGATGGCGCATCTTGCGGAGTGCCTTGGCCTCGATCTGCCGGATGCGCTCGCGGGTGACGCGGAATTGCTGGCCGACTTCTTCGAGCGTGCGCGCGTTGCCATCACCGATGCCGAAACGCATTTCTAAAACCTGCCGCTCGCGTTCGTTCAAGCTGCACAGCACGTCGCCAAGCCGGTCTTTCAACAAACTGAAGCTCGTGATGTCGAGCGGATTGTCCGCCGCCTTGTCCTCGATGAAATCGCCGAAGCTCGCGTCATCGCCGTCGCCCACGGGTGTCTGCAAGGACACCGGCTGCTGCGCCATCTTCAAAATGGCGGCGACCCGGGCGGCGGGCAGTTGCATTTCGTCGCCGATTTCCTCCGGCGTCGCCTCGCGCCCCAGCTCTTGCAATAATTTTTTTTGCGCGCGCATGAGCTTGTTGATGATGTCAATCATGTGCACCGGAATGCGGATGGTGCGCGCCTGGTCGGCGATACAGCGAGTGATGGCCTGCCGGATCCACCACGTCGAGTAAGTGGAAAACTTGTAGCCGCGCCGGTATTCAAATTTTTCCACGGCCTTCATCAAGCCGATGTTGCCTTCCTGAATCAGGTCGAGAAAGGAGAGGCCGCGGTTCGTGTATTTTTTGGCGATGGAAATGACGAGGCGCAAGTTGGCCTCCACCATTTCTGTCTTGGCCTGCAAGGCGCGCGCCGCCGCGTCCCGCAACTGGTCGAACTCGATGAGAAAATCTTCGTGCGGCAGCCGCACAAATTCCTCCAGCGCGCGGAGCGTCTGGCGTTCGGCGGCGACGAGGTGTTGCTGCGCGGTGGATTCGCGTTGCGCCTCGGCATCGGCGATGGCGTGCAGGCTGTATTGAATTTTTTCGTGGATGTTCTCCGCGACCTGCGCCATTTCCTCGGTGACCTTGTGCTTGAAAAAAAACTTGGGGAACAGCGCCGGTAATTTTTTATCGAGCTTCACAAACTCGTCATGCTCGCGGGTGCGTTTGGCCTGCCGATGAGCGTCGCGCCACAAATTAAAATGCTTGTCCACGTCCGCATCCAGTTCGCGCAGCCGCGCGCAAAGCCGGGTCATGGTTTTCAGGTGCGCGTCGCGGCTGGCCACTTTTTTGTCGAGGATGACGCGGTCGAAACGTTCGCGCGGCGGGTTGGCCAGCAGTTTTTCCGCGAGCGCGAGATGTTCCTTGGCCGTGAAGCCCAGCCCATAAACGATGCGGCGCAAATCGGTGTCGGCTTCCTCGATGCGTTTGGAAATGGTGACTTCCTGTTCGCGCGTGAGCAGCGGAACCGCGCCCATCTGCTTGAGATACATCCGCACCGGGTCGTCGAGCGAATCCATCCGGCGCTCTTCCTCCTCGGGCTCTTCCTTGTCCACGGGCTTGACGACATCCACCTCGGCGGCATCAATGACTTCAATCTCCAACTCGCGCAGCTTGGCGAAAACGTCGTCGAGGTTCGCGGGTGTGGAAAATTCTTCCGTCAGGATTTCACTGAGGTCATCAAAGGTGACCTGGCCCTGTTCCTTGTGCAGGCGAACCAACTCCTTGATTTTTTCGGCGAGCGCGGGCGAAGGGGGACTGTGGTTGACAACCTTTTCCACGGCGGTGGCTGGGACGGGCGGTTGAGACTTCGGCTTGGGCATGGGTGCGGCGCGCTTCGGGTGCAACCGAGCGGGGCGAATATAAAACCGTCTGCCGCCGCGTCAAGCTGCGAAATGCAGCGTGTTGTTTTTTGTCACCACTTTGATGCCGCGTTCGGCCAACGCCGGCAAAATCATCTCCACCGTTCGCTCCACCGCCCCGAGATTTTCCGCCACGACTCCCAGCGCGTGCTGTCCAAGTTCGGCGCGGCGCGCAGGATTTTCCAATAGTTTGGCGATAGCGGCCTCGAGCGCAACCGGGTCTTGCACCTGCACCGCTGCATCCTTCAGCAAAAAACTGCGCGTGATGTCCGTAAAATTTTGCATATTCGGACCGAACACAATCGCCTTGCCTAGCGCGCCCGGTTCAATCGGATTTTGTCCACCCATCGCCGTCATGCTCTTGCCGACAAAGACCACGTCGGCTGGCTCGTAGAAGAAGCGCAGTTCGCCGGTCGTATTGACCACCAGACATTCCACCTCGCCGGACGCCATTTTCGTGCGGCCAAAAATTTCATTGCGGTAAACAAACTTCACGCCGTGCGCCCGAAGTTTCTGGCCGAGGTCTTTGCAGCGTTCAAAATGGCGCGGGACGAGGATCAGAAATAATTTTGGAAATTTCTGGCGCAGGCGCGCGGCGATGTCCACGAGCATTTGTTCTTCGCCATCGTGCGTGCTGCCGCCGATGAGAATCGGGGCATCATCCGCCACGCCGATTTGCCGCAGCAACCCGCGCACATCAAGTTTGCTGCGCTCGGAAAGTTTCGCCGCATCAAATTTCAAATTGCCCACCACGCGCACATGGCTTGGTTTGCAGCCCACGGCGGCGAGTCGTTGCGCGTCTTCCTCGTTCTGGCAGCCGACCCCGGCAAACGAGCGAAAGATGTCGCGGAACAGCCAGCCAAATTTTTTGTAGCGCGGATACGACCGGTCGGAAAGCCGGGCGTTCGCCAGATAGACCGGAATCTTCAAGTCCCGCGCGCGCCAGAGAAAGTTCGGCCAGATTTCCGCCTCCACCATGACGATGGCCTGCGGGTTAATGGTGGCGAGCGCATGGCGCACATATTTGCGGCGATCCACCGGGAAATAAATTTTGCTCACGCGCGTGGGCAGGCGCTTGCGGAGTTCCGCCATGCCCGTGGTGGTGGTGCAGGAGACCACGAGCTTGGCGTTGGGGATGCGCGGTTCCAGCGCGCTAATAATCTGGGTGCAAAGGTTCACTTCGCCCACGCTGACTGCGTGAATCCAGACCGTGTGCCGGTTGGTCAACGCCTGTTTCAGCGACGGGTCATAGTTCGCAAACCGCTGGCCGAAGCCTTGCAGCCAGTTTCCGCGCCGCCGCAGCCGCCAGAAATAATACGGCGCCGACAGCGTAAAAAAGACGAGGAATAAAATGTTGTAAAGTGTGCGCACTCTAAAAAACCCAAGGCTGATTGGCTTAAAATATCCAGATTAAGACTCCCGAGACGCGAGAATGTTTCACAACCGTCACCCTTTTTCAACCTGCGATTTTCACCGCCGGAAAAAAAGTAACCAGACGGTGAGCAGCACCGGCAACAGAAACGGCAGCGAAAATTTCAGAATGAATTCCATGAACGACGGCATCCGCACGCCGTTTTGCTCCGCAACGGCCTTGACCATGAAGTTTGGTCCGTTGCCGATGTAGGTCGCCGCGCCAAAAAATACCGCGCCCACGCTGATGGCGATGAGGTGACCGCCTTGGCTGGCCAGCAACGTTGCCATATCGTCCGTGCCGATGACGCCGTTCAACGCGCTCAAGAAACCCAGATACGTCGGCGCGTTGTCCAGCACCGCTGACAGCACGCCGGTGCCGAAATAAAAGACTCCCGCCGTGGGGTTTTGGCCGAGCAGCAATCCGGCATTGGCGTTCAGCCATGCCAGCGCCGGCGTCATCGTCGCAAAAATTCCGGCGAACAACACCGCCACCTCGATGGCCGGATGAAAATTAAATCCGTTCGTCGCATGGACAGATTTTTTTGTGGTGAACCACGAGCCGAGCGCGGCGGCAATCATCAAACCCTCGCGCAGAAACAGCGGCGTGGTCACAAACACCGCGCCAAGGATGACCGCCAGAAAAAATAAATTTCCCAGTCCGTCAAACTTCCAAGCGTCCGGCGCGGTTTCTTTTTCCCGCACGGCTTTGGGCGCGCGCTGAAAATTAACTTTGTCCAGCCCATAGAAAATTGCCAACAACAGGCCGGTCGCCACCGCCCACATCGGCCAGCAATTTTTCGCCACCCACCCGAACGGCACGCCTTGCAGGAAGCCGAGGAACAGCGGCGGATCCCCGATGGGCGTGAGACAGCCGCCAATGTTGGCGACGAGAAAAATAAAAAACGCGATGTGATGCGCCGTGACGCGGTAGCGGTTCATGCGAATCCACGGACGGATCAGCAGCATGGCCGCGCCCGTGGTGCCGAGGACGTTGGCGAGCAACGCGCCGATGAAAAGGAAGCCGACATTCTTAAACGGCGTGGCTTCGCCCTTCACGCCGATGTGGATGCCGCCGCTCACCACGAACAGCGAGCCAACTAGCGTGATGAAGCCAAAGTATTCCTGCGCCGCGTGAGCCAAGCTGTGGGCATCGCGCAAAATAAAAAGATAAGCTCCCGCCGTCACCGCGCCGAGGCCGAGCGCGATTTTGGGATAATGCTGCGCCCACCAGCGCGGCGCGAGTGCGGGCGCAATCGCCATCACTCCGAGCAGCAGCGCGAAGGGCAGAATTAAAATGGGATGCGGTGAAGCCATCGCAAAAATTTTCACGGACGCGCGCCACCGGGTCAACTGAATCCGCCAGGACATTTTTTAAACCGCTAATCTCCGCTGATAAAAAACGAATTGCCTTGATTAGCGTTTATCAGCGTGGATTAGCGGTTAAAAAGATTTCAAGTTGAATTCATCCGCGCAATTTCGTCCAATCCGGCGCATGAAATTCAGGTTGCTCTGGCTAGTGGCGCTGCTCGTCGTGACGGCGGCGGTCGGATTGCACCTGCATTTCGTCGGCCACGCCGGCGGATTTTGGCGCGACGAAGTCAACACCATCAACGTCGCCAGCCACGATTCGCTGGACGAATTTAGAAAAGATTCCTTCCCCGTTTTATTTCCGTTGCTCGTCCACGGCTGGCTGGCGGGCTTTGGCGAAACCTCGTTGCGAATGCTCGGCCTGCTCATCGGCCTCGGTATTCTGGTCACGCTGCTCGTGGCCGGTTGGAAAACTTCCCGCACGCCGCCGTTGATTGCGCTCGTGCTGTTCGCCTTCAATCCCACGCTGCTGGTCGTGGGCGATTCTCTTCGCGCTTACGGGTTGGGAACGTGGCTCATCGCGGTCGTGATGTTTGCCGCCGCGTGGTTTTTGCTGCGCCCAGATTGGAAACGTTTTGGCTGGCTGACGCTGGCGTGCGTCTTGAGCGTGCAGGTGCTGTATCACAATGCCGTGTTCGTTGGCGCCATCTGTCTCGGCGCCATGGCCGTTTGCTGGCGGCGAAAAAATTTCCAATCGGCGGCGCAAATTTTTGGTGCGGGTTTCTTGGCGGCGATTTCATTGCTACCATATTGGGCGGGCGTGGCGGCGGGGCGCGCGGACTCGGCAGCGCTGCGGACTGGGTTGGATCCCCTCCGCCTACTCAACGGTTTGGGCGACACGTTCGGCTTTCCGATGTTGGAATTCAGCGCTGTCTGGTTGCTGTTGTTCATCGGTCTGCTGATCCACGCCGGCTGGCTTTGGCGCACGAACAAAGAATCATCCGCGCCGGAAAATTTTTCCCGCGACCTGCCGATTTTTGCGGCGGTGACGGTGACGGTTTCAATTTTTGGCTTCGTCGCTTTTCTCTGGCTGGCGGCGTTGCCGTCGCAGGGCTGGTATTTCCTGCCGCTGCTGGCGGTGTCGGCGGTCGGATTGGATCTGGCTTGGCCGCAATGGCCGGAAAAAATCCGGCTCGCGCTGGTGACGTTTCTAGTTTTGTCGGCGGTGGTCATGGTTCCGCTGGCGTGGCGCATTTTGGAAACGCGTTTCACGAACGTGGATGTGTGGACGCGGCAGTTGCAGAAATCCATTGCGCCCGGCGACTACGTCATCGTTGATCCGTGGTATTGCGGCATCACCTTCGCGCATTATTTTACGCCGACGAATAGTTGGGACACCTTGCCGCCGCTGACTGACCACGCGACGCATCGTTATGATTTGGTGAAATTGCAGTTGCAGAACACGAATGCCATTGCGCCCGTGCTGGAAAAAATTTCCGCCACGCTGTCCGCCGGACACCGTGTTTGGATCGTGGCGTTGTGGGGTTGGATGGACATTCCCGAAACGAACACCGTGGCCGCGCCGACGTTGCCACCCGCGCCGCTGGGCCAATACGGCTGGTCGGAAGTGCCCTATACTTTTTCGTGGGTCTCGCAGGTGGCGCACCGCCTCGGCGACCAGAGCGTGACGTTTGAGCGCGTAAAAAATCCGGATGCCGCCGGACGTTTCATGGAAGAAACGGAATTGTTCATGGCCGAAGGCTGGCGGGGCGCGACGAATGCGGCGGCGAAATAATTCTTCGCCCGGACATTTGGGATCATGGCATTGACGGCGGTGGAGTTTTTCGCGCTGCGAAAAACCCGTCGCCGAGCGGAGCGTCAGGCGACGGAATCGTTCGTGCGCCCAAAAGTCTCTCGCCTCAAAGTAAGCGCTGCGCGGTCAATGTCTGGTCGCAGCGCGACCAGACTCACCGACCGCTACCGCCCACTCCAACAGCCATTCAGCCGTAGCTTGACGGCGCAAGGTTTGGCTGCGAATTTCTCCGCGCTTGCCGCAACACGAAACCTCGTCGGCGACAGGCAGTCTGTTCGCTGACATCCTAAAAACTCCCGCCGG
>JBEEMY010000040.1:0-9700 GCA_041192415.1 Verrucomicrobiota bacterium
AATAAATTCAAAACCCCGGCAGCCGTTCGGCTGCCGGGGTTTTGTTTTTAAAATTGGACAGCTTACTGAGACAGCCGGAAGAACACCGACGGGTTGGCCGGGTTGATGGTTACGCCAACGGGGCTAGTGCCGCCGCCGGGATAATCAAACCAGTTGCCGTTCAAACCGGTGGACAGGTTATTGGTCTGCGATTGCAGTTTGAATCCTGCCTCCGACCAGGAGAACGTCAGCGTGCTGCCGGCGCGCGATACGTTGAGCGCGGGCGGCGTGGAGCCGGTAGAGACGACGGACAAAACTCCGTTCGTCGGATTAAAGCCATAGGCAAGGCCTGCGCCTGCGCTGCCGGCGATGCTGGTAAAATTTCCCGTAAAGGCACCGGCATTGACGATGGTAAACGTATCGCCCGCACTCAAAGCCCCGCCGACATTGGCGATGGTGAGAGTCCCGCCGTAATTGACGGTGCTCAAGCTTGCCTCAACCAGATCCTGGCCGATGCCCTTGTTGATCTCAACAGTCATGTTGCCACCAAGCGTGAGCGAATTGCTGATGGTCAAGGTGCCGATGGCCGCATTACCGGGCGCAAGATTGCCGCCGGCCTGAACCGTGATCGCACCGAGAATGATGCCGCTGCCGCCCAACGTGGCCGAATTTTTAACGGTGACAGCGTTGGTTCCCGTGCCGCTGCCGGCGGTGTTGTTCACGAGCAACGTCCCGGCGTTGACGCTGGCACCGCCGCTGAAAACATTCGCACCGGTCACTGTGACAGTGCCGCTGTTGGTTTTGACAAGCGTGACGGCACCGGCAAGCTTGCTGGCGCAAGTGCCGCTGCGAAATTCCAGATTGGTGAGGACTGTCAACGTTTTGGAAGTGTTACCGCCATTGAGAATCGAGCCGCCATTATCAAGGATGACGGCGCTGACGGATTCATTGTGGCCGAGCAGTTCATAGGTTCCGCCCGCGATGTTGACGGTGGCGTTGGATTGTATCTGCGTGTCTTTGCCTTGGCGCAACATGCCGGTGTTTGTGATGGTCACCAAAACAGCGGGCAGGCCGTTGCCGACGCCGGAGTGACCGAGATCCAAGATGCCTGCGCTGACCACCACCGGGCCGGAAAAAGTATTGGCTCCACCGCCGTTGGTGATGACGACCGTGCCGGCGGTGGTTTTATTCAGGCCGGCGGTTCCCGCGAGGTTCGGGAAAAAGGAGCCGCTGCGCAGATCGTAGGCGCTGCCGTTGTTGGTGATCGCCTGCGAACTGCTGGCGGAAAGCACCTGGCCATTGTTGTCGAGCATGAACCCGCCGATGGTTTCGCTTTTGCCGCCGGAGTCAAACGTGCCGCCGTCTACCGTGATAATCGCCGCGTCCGCGATTTGCTCCGCCGTCCCCATGATTACCGAAGCCCCATTGGTGATGGTCAAATTACCTGGAATCACGAGCCGGCCGCTGGTGCCGCTGATGACGCTCAACGTGCCGCCGCCAACCACGGTCGGGCCGGAATTGATATTCGCCGCGCCCGGTTTCAAAACCAGCGTGCCCGCGCCCAATTTGGTGAAGCTGGTGCCGGTCAGCACCACTAGGTTCGTCGCGAACACGCCGCTCGCCACCGTGATGGTGGGCGTGCCGGACAAATTTATTTTGCTCGCGGAATTGCCGGCGGCGAGGTTGTAACCGCCGCTGCCGGGCGCGCTGAAAGTGATATTGCCCACCGTGTTCGTGGTGCTGCTCGGAACCGTCACGACTCCCGCCGCGCCGCTGCCCGTGCCAAACGTGGCGTTGTCCGGCGTGAGATTATTCCAAGTGACATTGGCGGAACCATCCCACCAATTGATGCTGGCGTTGGCCGCCGTCCAGTTGCCCGCGCCGTCTTGCGCGGACGGCGTGTTCGTATCCGCGTCCCAAGTCAGATTCGCGGCGTGCAGACTGAGGCCGCCCATGAGTGCCGCCAAAGCCGTCAGGCGAATGAGCATTAAATTGTTTTTTTTCATAAGTTTATTTTTGGTGGTTTGGTTTCGGCCGATAGGGTTTTCACAAGTCAGTGAAGATACGCTCGGCGCAGGTTCTTTGGGTTGAAATAATGTGAACCCGCCGCCGCGTTGAAGTCACGGCCTAACACTTGCCGGATAGTGCAATCGTGCTTGATGAAAAAGCACCGCGCCCGCGCGTGCCAAAGGAACCAGCGCGTTTTGGTTTCAGCGCGAACGCCGTCTCAAGCCGGAGAAATAGTTTCCGCTGTCAGCCGGATGATGTCGCGCAAGGTCGTCTGCGGTTTGAATTTCACCACGCGCTCCAGTTTTTCCACCAGCGGTTTGCGCCGCCGCATATCGTCGAAGCCCGGCGCGTAAGCCTGATCGTAGGGGATTAATTCAATTTTCGATTTCGAGCCAAGCGTTTCCACAACTAGCTTCGCGAGTTCTTGAATTGAAACCTCCTCCGTGCCGCCGATGTTGAAAATTTCCCCGCGCGCCGCCTCGCATTTTTGCAAGCGCACCAGCGCTTCCACGACATCGTGCACGAGGCAGAAGCAGCGCGATTGCGCGCCATCGCCAAACACCCGCAGTGGTTCGCCTGACTTCGCCGCCGCGATGAAGCGTGGCAACACCATGCCGTAGCGCCCCGTCTGGCGCGGGCCGACCGTATTGAACAGCCGCGCGATGGTGACCGGCAAATTTTTTTCGCGCGCGTAAGCCAGCGCGAGAAATTCGTCCGTGAGCTTCGAGCACGCGTAGCTCCAGCGCGAATGTCCCGGCGGGCCGATGAGCAGGTCATCGTCCTCGCTGAACTCGGGCTTGGCGCTCTTGCCATAAACTTCCGAAGTCGAAGTCAGCAGCAGCGGCGTGGAATTTTTTGCCGCCGCGCGCAGCAAGATTTGCGTTTCGTTGAAACTGGCTTCGAGAACGTGCAGCGCAGATTTCACCACCAGCTCCACGCCGACCGTCGCCGCGAGGTGAAAAATAAATTCCGCGTCCGCCGCGAGTTGCGGCAGTTCGGTGCACGAAGAAATTTTCGACTGGATGAAACGCAGGTTCCGATTGCCTGCCACCGCGCGCAGATTGTCGCGGCTCCCGGTGGAAAGGTCATCAATGACCACGACGCTTTTGCCGTCCGCCAGCAATCGTTCCACCAGATGCGCGCCGATAAAACCCGCGCCGCCGGTGACGAGAATGTGTTTGGAGTTTTTCATTTCAAGTCGTGTGCAAACTCGAAGTGGTGGACAAAGTCGCGCAGCGGGCATTTTGTGGCGGGAGGTTTTCGGCACGCGTGGCTGCCGCCTGACGCTGCGCTCGGCGGCAGATTTTTCGCAGCGCGAAAAATACCACCAGATCTTGCTCGATGTTCGTTGTGGTTTCCATCCTCAATCCTCAATTTTCCATCCTCGTTTTACCGCAGTGCCGCCGCGACCGCTTCCGCGAGCCGCTGGCGGAACTGCGCGGTTTCAATCCGGTTCGCTTCATGGAGGTTTGATAAAAAACCGCCCTCAATCAAAACCGCCGGATGACGATGCCCGTGCAGCACGCCCATGAAACGTGCGCGGCGCACGCCGCGATCTTCCTCGCCGCTCGCGCGCAGCACCGCCGTGTGCAAGCGCACGGCGAGTTGTAAATTTTCCGCGTCAAAGTTGTTGTTCGGAAACCATTGCGACCAGTAATCAGGATTGCCGCGCGTGAGCGTGGAAGGCATTCCCTGCGGCGTGAGGCAATACGTTTCCAGGCCAGATTGTTTTTTGTCCGGCGCGGCGGAATTGAAATGCAGGCTCACAAACAAATCCGCGTGGTGCGTTTCCGCAAAAGCAACGCGGTTCGAGAGCGACACATCCGCGTCGTTCGTGCGCGTGAGAAAAACCGTCCAGCCGTTCGACGCCAGCAGTGGCGCGAGGCGGCGCGCCCAATCGAGCGTGAATTCTTTTTCTGTGCGCCGGTCAAACAAGCAGATCGTGCCGGCATTGATGCCGCCGTGGCCGGGGTCAATCACGATGACGCGGTTCGTGCCGGAAAAATTCAGCGGCGGATCGGTGAGCAGTGGTTCAAAGTTCTTCCGCAAGTCGAGACCGTGGACGAACACCTGTCCGTCAATCGATTCAGGTGCAAAGCCGAGATGAAATTCCACGCCGTTCCACATCGCCTCGCGGCTGCCGATGGCCAGCACCAGCACGCCCTGTTTGGAGCCGACGGAATACGTTGTGAGTGGCGATTTGGAAAGCAGCAGCGGCGCGGAAAGTTTTTGCTCCGCCGCCCAGCGGTTCAGCGAGGTGAAGGTGTAAATCGGCGGCGGCTTGACGATTTTGGCTGGTTGAGAATTGGTGCGCGCGATGGGCAGATTGGTTTTTAGCACCGGCGGAATCGGCTGCCACGTCACCGGTTTTTGCAGAGCGGGCGTGGCATTGGTGGCCGACCATTCCGGCGGCGGCGGCTCAACGGGCGTCACGCAACCCGTCAACAAGACGAGCGCGCCGCAAACAAACATGACCGCAAATTTTAACACGCGCCAATTTCGCGGAACGAGAAAGCGGACTCAAGCTGTTTCGGGAGAATTGGAATCCAAGCTGGTGGCACTTGTCGCGCTGCGACAAGTCTGTCGCCGAGCGCAGCGTCAGGCGACGGAATCTTTCGTGCGCCCGGACGTGTCTCGCCACCAAGTGACCGCTGCGCGGTCAAGTCAAGTCGCAGCGCGACTTGACCCACCACCCCAGTGTTTGCCGAACGCAATCTTTTCTCCCAAAGCCGAACTTGCCCGGAGCATCTGCGCCATTCATTATTTGTCTCGTGAAAATTCTCGTCGCCATCACCGGAGCCAGCGGCGCGCTCTACGCGCAGCGGCTGCTCGACAACCTGAACCCGCGCGAGCACGAGATTAACGTCGTGATGAGCAACTACGCCCAGCAGGTCGTGGCGGAGGAACTCCCCGGCGGCTTGAAATTTCCCGACGGCGTGAAACCGCACGGCTTGAAAAGCATGAACGCGCCCTTCGCCAGCGGCTCGAATCCGCCCGACGTGATGGTGGTCATTCCCTGCACGATGGGCACGATGGGTCGCATTGCCCACGGCTACAGCGAGGACGTTTTGCTCCGCGCCGCCGACGTCGTGTTGAAGGAAAAACGGAAATTGATTTTGGTGCCGCGCGAAACGCCGTTGAGTTTGATTCATGTGAAAAACATGGAACTGCTGCTGCTCGCGGGCGCGACGCTCATTCCAGCGAACCCCAGTTTTTATTCCGGCGCAAAAACCGTGGTTGAACTGGTGGACACGGTGGTGGCCCGCGTGCTGGATCACATTGGCCTGCCCAACCAGCTCGCGCCGCGTTGGACGGAAGAAAAAGAATGAGCATCATCCGCTTCACTGACAATTTGTCGCTGGAAGAACGCTTTGAAATCGGGCAGCTCCATCAAGCCGCCGCTGATGGAAATGTGGCTGAACTGAAACGTCTGTTGCCAACCGACCATGTGCAATTCCTGAACGTCTTCGATGAACTCAGCCTGACGCCGCTCATGCGCGCGGCCATGGGCGACCATCTGCTCGCCGTGGAACTGCTGATTGCCGCCGGTGCGGACGTCAATGCGCACGACAATCCAAGAATTGGCAACACCGCCATCAATGAAGTGGCCGGCGACGGTTCCTTTGCCATCATCGAAGCGCTGCTGGTCGCGGGCGCCGACCCTACCATTCGCGGCTGGATGAATCTCAACGCTCTTGACCGCGCCCGCAGCCGTCGCCGCAACCCGGCGATTTACGCGATGCTCGAAGAGTCGGCCAAGAAATTCAAACGGTGATTGAAATGATTTCAACGATTCAAAAATGGGGTTCGTTCGTGCGCTTCTCGCACACGGTGTTTGCGCTGCCGTTCGCGCTGGCGGCGATGCTCGTGGCCGCCCGCGAACATCGCGGCTGGCCGGGCTGGCGGGTGTTTGGCTTGATTCTCGCCGCGATGGTTTGCGCGCGAACGTGCGCGATGGCTTTTAACCGCATCGTTGACCGCAAGTTTGACGCGCTGAATCCGCGCACGAAGACGCGCCATCTGCCCGCCGGACAAATTTCTTTGGCGAGCGCGGTTTTGTTGTGCGCGCTTTCGGCGGCGGGCTTGGTGGCTGCGAGTTATTTCATCAACCCGCTGTGCTTCTGGCTCTCGCCCGTGGCTCTGGTGATGGTCTGCCTGTATTCGCTGACGAAACGGTTCACGGATTACACGCACGTCTTTCTCGGCATCGCGCTCGCGCTCGCGCCGGTCGGTGCGTGGCTGGCGGTGCGGGGCGCGGACGTTTCCACGCTGGAAATTTTCCAGATGACCACGCTCGCTGCGGCTGTGATTTTGTGGCTCGTTGGTTTCGACATCATCTACGCGCTGCAAGATTACGAGTTCGACAAGTCGCACGGGCTGCGCTCGCTCGTCGTGGCGTGGGGGCCGAAGAATGCTTTGTCCGCCGCGTTCCTCGCGCACATGGTCATGTGCGGACTGCTGATTGGCTTTGGTTTGATGTGCCATTTTCGCCTCGCGTATCTCGTCGGCTGGCTGATCATTTTAATTTGCCTCGTGCTGGAACATTGGATTGCGCGCCGCCGCAGTTTGAACTGGATCAACAATGCCTTCTTCCGCCTGAACGCGCTCGTGGGCGTGGTCTTTCTCGTGGTCGTCGCGGTGGAAGTAATTTTCCAAGGCGGTTTCAAGCTGCGCTAAAACTTGGCCGCAAAAAATCACAAAAGTCGCAAAAGAAATTCCCTTTTGTGCCTTCTGCGCTTTTTTGCGGCTGAAAAATTCCGGTAACACTTCCACGGTTTTGCTTCTGAAGTGGGTATGGACACGGTAAAACTTTCGCCACCAATGCCCGACGAAACCAAATGCCCGCAATGCGCCACGCCGCTCCCGACCGGCGCGCTCGCGGGGCTTTGCCCTGCCTGCCTGCTCAAAATGGGCGCGGCGGCGGACAGCGTCACGGACGCGAATCAAAAAGCATTCGTGCCGCCCAGCGTCGCGGAACTTGCACCGCTGTTTCCGCAATTGGAAATTTTAGAACTCATTGGCAAAGGCGGCATGGGCGCGGTTTACAAGGCGCGACAGAAACAATTAGATCGCATCGTGGCGCTGAAAATTCTCCCGCCCGGCATTGGCCACGACGCCGCGTTCGCCGAACGGTTCACCCGCGAAGCCAAGGCGCTCGCCAAGCTGAATCATCCCGGCATCGTGACGCTTTACGAGTTTGGCAACGTGGAAAATGCTCCCGCCATCAGCCCAACGCCCAACGTCCCGCGCCTCTTTTATTTTTTAATGGAATTTGTGGACGGCGTGAACCTGCGTCAACTACTCGCGGGCAGCCGCATTTCCGCGCGCGAGGCGCTGGCCATCGTGCCGCAGATTTGCGACGCGCTGCAATTCGCGCACGACCAAGGCATCGTCCACCGCGACATCAAGCCGGAAAATATTTTGCTGGATCGCCGAGGCCGCGTGAAAGTGGCGGATTTTGGTTTGGCGAAAATTGTAGCGGCGGATGCCGAACGGAGCGCCGGCTTCCAGCACGGCACGTTTCAAACCGAAACCGCCAACGAGCCGTGCCGGAGGCTGGCGCTCCAAGAAATCACCGACGCCGGCCGCATCATGGGCACGCCGCAATATATGTCGCCGGAGCAGATTCACGCACCTGGCGAGGTGGATCATCGCGCGGACATTTACGCGCTGGGCGTGGTGTTTTACCAGATGCTCACCGGCGAACTGCCCGGCAAAAAACTCGAAGCGCCGTCCAAGAAAGTGCAGATGGATGTGCGCCTCGATGAAATTGTTTTGCGCGCGCTGGAAAAAAATCCTGAACTCCGCTACCAGCAGGTCAGCGAAGTGAAGACGTGCGTGGAAACCATTCTGGGTAGCAGCCGACGTGAGGAGGCTCAAAATGAAAAAACTGAAAGCCAGAATCCACAAGCCAAAAGTCAGAAGTCGAAAGGCTGGTTCAGCTCATTCAATCCATTTGGCGCGCTATTGCCGACCGACAGTTTCAGCCAGGTGTTTGGGCGAATGCGAATCTGGCGTATCGCCCTTCAGATTTGGGCTGCCGTCGTTCTGGTTATGGTGATTCAAGGAAAGATGAGTGGTCCAGTATGGAACTTTTGCATGTCGGTTTTTCCATTGCTTTCGCCGCTTCTATTGGTGGAATTTCTTTTTTGCCTCCGCAAAGAAGGGAAAGCCGAACTGCGCCACCAGCAAGTCAGCAAAGTGAAGACGTGCGTGGAAACCATCCTCGGTAGCAGCCGACGTGAGGAGGCTCAAAATGAAAAGGCTGAAACTGGAAACTTGAAACCTGAAAGTGGAAAACCAAGTGAGAGCCTCCTCACGTCGGCTGCTACAAATCAAGGGGCGCGCTTTTCGCGCACGGCCATCGTGGGGGCGTGCATGGCTTTCCTCTTCTTATTCCTGTCCATACCACTTTGGATTTTAGTGCTGCGGAGTTTTATTAAAGCAAGCAATTCAGTGCCGGTTGGTGGAGCCTCAATCATTTTCTTCCTCCTGATGGGTGTGCTTGGGCTGGCGGGAGCTGGTGGCACGACGTTGCTTGGCTGGGTGGCTGTTTCACAAATCCGCCGCTCGGCGGGGAAAATTTATGGGATGTGGCTGGCGGTGTTCGATGGTTTGTTTTTCCCGCTGTTGATTTTGGACGCGGTGATTTTCTTTGTGTGTCTGCGGGCGATGAATTTTCATTTTCACTCCTACGAATTCAATCAGCATCCGTGGTTTATTTTCTTCTGGCTGCAAATGTTGCTGGTCATCGGCGCGGTGGACTACTTCATCATCCGCTGCGTCTGGCGGGCGGTGAATATTGCTCCCAAAGTAGAGGCGTTGCCTGTCATCGCAGCGTGGCTTGCGCTCATGGATAAAGGCGATTACGCAGGCACTTGGCAGCAGGGGTCGCCGTTGTTTCGCCGCATTGTCAGCGAAGCGGAATGGGTGGGGCGCTGCGTGAAAATCCGCAAGCCGTTGGGCCAGGTCATCGCGCGTGAGCTGAAAAGCTCCCGCAACGTCGGCCTCGGCAGAATGTTCAAGGCGCAGTTCGCCACGCGCTTCGACGGCGGATTTGACGCGGTGGAAACGGTGACGTTCTCGCGGCAGGCGGACGGCAGTTGGCAAGCATTCGGCTACCTCGTCCGCATCGGCACGGAGTTGGCGCGCGATTGGAAAAAGGTTTTCTGGATCATGCTGGCGGTGCTGCTGCTGACGACGTTCGTCTCGGCGCTGGGGCCGGTGATTCATTTGATCGTGAACCGGGCGCAGAAGCAGAATGAATTGCGTCTGGCCTCACAAACCAGCGCGGATTTTCATTACCGCGTGTTCGAGGCAGACGCGGCACTGGTGGACCGACTCATTCCCACCACGGAACGCAAACCCGGCGTGCAGCCCGAGGCAATGCTTTTCGCGACCAACGTCGTCACCACCACGACTATCACGCGCCCGGATGGCTTCGCCGTGACCAAACACGGCGATGCGGACACCGAATCGCAACTGGCGCTGATTGATCTGGCCACGCTCGATGAATTGCTCGCCGGCCTCGCGCCGAAGCCGGGTGTGTTGGTAAATCAGACGCGGACAGTCACCGGCATCTGGTGGCCGCGCGGCATGACGACGGTCTGGAATTACTCGCGGCAGGAAAACGGGCGCGCCATCCACGGCAGCGGCGCAGTAAACCTCGCCTACTCCATTGATGACGTGCGGGACAAAGTTCGCATCGAAG
>JBEEMY010000041.1:0-9638 GCA_041192415.1 Verrucomicrobiota bacterium
TCGCCGCCGAACTGGCGCGCTACGAAACCACTGGCCACGGCGAAGAGATTCGCTTCTTCGCGCGCAAACCGGCGCTGCCGCTGGCTCCCAAAAAATCCATCGCGCCCGCCGCTGAAGCTGCGCCGCTGACGGAATGTCTGCTCATTCCGGAACTGGTGAGCGGGCCAATTCCGCTGGTATCGGTCGTGGTCTCGACGTATGCGTCGGAAAAATTCATGCACGCGTGCCTCAAAAATCTTTCGCGCCAGACGATTTTTGACCGCTGCGAAATCATCGTGGTGGATTCCGGTTCGCCGGAAAACGAACGCGCCATCGTGGCGGCGTTTCAGGAAAAGTTTCCAAACATTCGTTACCTGCGGACGCCGCGCGAGACGCTTTATGCGGCGTGGAATCGCGGGCTGGCGCTGGCGCGCGGGCGTTACTTCGCCAATGTGAACACGGACGACAGCCTGCGAAATGACGCGCTGGAAATTTTCGCCGCGTCGCTGGACAAACACGCCGACTGCGCCTTGAGCTACGCCGATTGCGCGTGGACAACGCAACCCAATGACACGTTTCCCTCCACGCACATCGTCAAGACCGTGAAGTATCCCGACTACGCACCGTTGGAAACGTTGTTCTATTGCGTGACCGGCTGCCTGCAATTTTCCCGCACCGAATCACTGCGCCAACTCGGCGGCTTCGACGCATCGCTCAAATGCGCGGGCGATTACGAGGCGACTTTGAAAGTGATGGCTGCGCGCATGAACGCCGTCCATGTGCCGGAAGTTTTAAGTTTATTTTTTCAAAACACCGGCGGGCTGACGCAAGCCAGCAACCGCGCCGCGCTAGAACATGACCAGATGATGGATCACTACCGCAACCATCTGGACATCGCGAATATTTTTCAGGTGGACGCGACCAGCCGTGCAGCCAAGTCCGACGCGCTCGCCTTACTCGGCGTGCGCGCGACAAAATTTTTCGTGCCGTGGGAAAACGGTGTGCAATCGCACAACGACTTTGCCTTCGCCTGCTTTGAAGCCGCATTGAACCTTGACCCGGAAAACCGCACCGCCGGAATGAACTCCGTGCTGCTGCACCACAAGTTGAACCGCCTGAACCAGCACGAAGCGGAACTCATCCAACGCTGGCCGAAAATGCGCGAGTGGATTCAAGGCTTCCGCACCGGGGAAGGCGCGCTGATTCCGCCGTTAAAACACGCGCTCCTCGGCCCGGTGTATCGTCCCGCCGAGCAACTGCATCGCCCCACCGCCGAGCAACTGGCGCGCGAACCAAAGGCGCTGCATCCGTGGATCACGCGCATGGATGGCCGCCATATTTATCTGAGCGAGGAACTTTTTCCGCGCGCCGCCGGTTTGAATTACACGCCGCCGGAATTGCAGGCGGCGGGCAACCGGCTCGCGCGGCTGCTGAAAGAATTGCCGCCGTTCCACGCGCATTTTGGCGGCGCGGGCGATGCGCTGCTGCTGCTCGCGGCATTTTACGACCAGCATCCGAATGGAATTGTTTTTTGCCATCCGAACAGCGTCGGCGCGGCGCGGGCGTTGTTCGATGCGTTCCCGAAACTTTCCAAAATTTATTTCCTGCCGCAGCACGCGGAGCCGTTCTTTCACATCGTGCTGCGCTACGCGGTTTATGAATTGAAGAATTGCCTCGGCGCGGGAACCACGCCGCGTCACGGCTACGAAGAAGAATGGAAGGCGGGACTGGACATCACGAAAAAGTATCGCGTGAACAAATCACCAGATTGGGCGGCGGAGTTGCGGCAGAACGAAAATTCGCATCGCGTCGCTATTGCGCCGCAGGGCAGCCAGACGGGGATGGTCGGCTCGAAGCGAAATATCATTTTGCCGGAACTGTGGCCGCAGGTCATCGCCCACATTTTGGAACGCGGTTTTGAGCCGGTGATTTTTGGCCTGCCCAGCGAGGCGAAGAATTATCCCGCCCTGCCCGGCTGCACGGATGCGCGTGGCGAAAGTTTTCCCGGCCAGATGCGCCTCATCGGCCATTGCGTGGGACTTGTGGGCGCGGATTCGTGGGCGAAAACTTTTTCGGCGCTCGCGGAAATTCCCACGCTGGTCTTCGAGCCGGTGAAGGGCGCGGATTTGGGCGCGTGGAAAGACCCGTCGGACTGGGTGTTCATCGAGCCGTGGTCACAAATCAAAATGATCCGCTCGCTGGAGGAATTTCGCCGCGCGTTCGATGTGCGCATCGCAAACATTTTTGTCGAAGAAGAAAAAATTTCTCCGCCCGTCATCGCGTGGACAGGTTCGTTCCTCGACTACGGCAGTCTCTCGCACATCAACCGCGAACTCACCGCGCGCCTGCCAGACGTGGTGTGCGTCGGCTCAAATGTTTTGCCCGAACGCGCAAAGAATGATTCCGAGCTGCGCCGCTGCGCGAAAAAAATTTCCAGCGCGGCGCCGGAAAATGTTGCTGTCACCGTGCGGCATCAGTGGCCGCCGAACTGGTCGCGCCCGGTGAGCGGCGCGTTGGTGGTCATCCAGCCGTGGGAATACGGCGCGTTGCCGAAGGCGTGGGTCGCGCAGGCGGCGAACGTGGATGAATTCTGGGTTCCCTCGCCGGTGGTGCGGGCGATGTATCTCGACTCCGGTATCGCGCCAGAAAAAGTGCGCGTGTTTCCAAACGGCGTAGACACGACCCAATTTCGTCCGGGCGTGAAGCCGCTGAAGCTGGCCACGAAGAAGAAATTCAAATTCCTCTTCGTCGGCGGAACCATTCATCGCAAGGGGCCGGATATTTTGCTGGCGGCGTTTTCCCAGTCGTTCAATGCGAACGATGACGTCTGCCTCGTGATCAAAGATTTTGGCGGCGACAGTTTTTACCAAGGCCAGACGGCGGAGACGGCGATCAAAGCCATTCAGTGCCAGCCGAACGCGCCGGAAATTCTTTACCTGAAAGCAGAGCTTTCGTCCGAACAAATGCCCGCGCTCTACGCGGCGTGCGATTGCCTGGTGCTGCCGTATCGCGGCGAAGGTTTTGGGATGCCCGTGCTGGAGGCGATGAGCTGCGGCTTGCCGGTCATCGTCACGGCGGGCGGCGCGACGGAGAGTTTTGTGCCGAATGAAGCGGGTTGGAAAATTCCGAGCAAAGGAATTCGGCTGAATGATTTTATCGGCGACGTGCAGCTCGTAAAAAATGGCTGGCTGCTGGAGCCAAGCAAACCGCAGCTTGGCGCGCTGATGAAATTTGCCGCCGCGCACCCCGAAGAATGTCGCAAGCGCGGCGCGGCGGGACGTGGCGTCGTCGAACGGCGTTTTGACTGGAACGACATCGCCACCAGCGTGGCGCATCGGTTGAAAGAGCTGGCCGCGCGCGTGCCGACAACCAGTAGAGTTGATCTGCGGGTCAGCAAAGGTGCTCCGATGAATCACGAGGCTGACCGGCAGGTCAGCCCTACCACATCAGACAGCCCTACCAGGATTGCTTTGCCCGCCGTGGCCAAGATTGGACGGCTGGACGAGGCGCGGGAATTGTTCGCGCAAAAAAACTATTCCGCCGCGTGGAATGCGGCGCTGGCGGCCGTGGCGCAACGCCCGTTTCATCCCGAAGCATTTTTGCTGCTCGCGGAAATCGCGTTGGCCGCCGGCGATGCTGGCAGCGCAAAACTTTGCGCCCAGCGCGCCCACGATTTCGCCCCGGGCTTGAAGCCGGCGAAAAAATTATTGAACCAAAAGCTCAAGGGCGAAGTGAAGTTGGACTGGTTGCAGCCTGCTTCCATTCTCCACGCTCCCGCCACGCCACGCCTCACCGTCTGCCTGATCACGAAGAACGAGGAAAAATTTCTCTCGCAGTGTCTGCAATCCGTGCGCGGTCTCGCATCGCAGATGGTGGTGGTGGACACCGGCTCGACGGATCGCACGGTGGAAATTGCGCGGGAGTTCGGCGCGGAGATCCACGCGTTTGCGTGGCGCGATGATTTTGCCGCCGCGCGCAACGCCGCGCTGGAACACGCCATCGGTGACTGGGTTTTGATTTTGGATGCGGATGAAGAACTGACCGCGCCGCAGCACGCAAACCTGCTGGCGGACATGCATCATTCCGAAAGCATCGGCTTCCGATTGCCGCTGGTGAACGCCGGGCAGGAACGCGAAGGACGCAGTTTTATTCCGCGCCTGTTCCGCAATGCGCCGGGCGTGTTTTTTTACGGACGCATCCACGAACAGGTTTTTTCCAGCCTGCTGCCGTTGTGTTCGGCGTGGGGGCTGAACACCGCGCTCGGCACGGCGGAGTTGTTGCACCACGGCTACTCGAAAGAAATGGTGCGCGACCGTAACAAGGTGGAGCGCAATCTGAAATTGCTGCGGCAGGCGCTCGCGGAAAATCCGGCGGACGCGAACCTGTTGATGAACCTCGGCATGGAATTGGTGCGCTCGGATGATTTGCAGGGCGGCATCGCGAAATATCGCGAAGCGTTCGCGCGCATGGCGGCGCAACCGGCGGCACAGATCGTGCCGGAGTTGCGCGAGGCACTGCTTTCGCAGTTCACTTCACAACTTTACAAAGTGCGCGGGCATGAAGAAGTGGTGCGCGTGCTGACTTCGCCGCTGGCAAAATCCGGCATGACGACGTCGCTGCACCTGGCGCTGGGGCTTTCGCTGTTTGAGCTGAAAAATTATTCCGAAGCGGCAACGCAGATGCGTGAATGTCTGGCGAAGAAAAATCAGCCGGCGCTCACGCCCATCAATGTGGACATCCTCACCGCCGCGCCGTGGCATTGCCTTGCGCTGTGCCAGCTACGGACAGGCGACGCGGCGGGCGCGGAGAAATCCTTCGAGGAAGCGGTCGCCGCGCAGGGCCGGGCGAATGAGGCGCGGGTGGATTTCGCCAAATTTCTTGCGGAACAAAACCGCGCGGTGGAGGCGTTGAAACAACTGCACGCGGCAGTCACTGACGATTCGCAGTTCGCGCTGGCGTGGCGGCTCGGCGGGCAGATCACGCTGGTGCAAAAGGAATTTTTGGACTTCGCGCTGGACTGGACGGCGGAGGCGCTGGCGAATTTGCCGGAAGATTTGCTGGTGAAATCGCAGCGCGCCGAGGCGTTGCTGGTCGCGGGAAAAATTTCCGAGGCCGCGCCACTGTGGCGGAGCCTGTGGGAACGCGACCGGCTGCCGCGTTCGCTCGCCGCGCTCCACGTCTGCGATCTGACCGAGGGGAAAGCCCTGCTCGCGCCCGGTTCGGCGGCGGAGGAGGAGCAGTTGAGCCGCGCCTTTATCGGCTGGTATCAGCGGCTGCTCGGGGCGGGCGCGATGGAAACGGCGCACCAGCTCAACGAACATTTACCGGTGCTGGCAGCGGCGTTGCCGACGGCTGAAAAAATCCTGCGCGCGGCGCTAGCGGAGGCGGTGGGCGCGGCGACGCTGTAAAATAAAAATGGCGCGGGTTGAGCGCGCCATTGGTGAGAGAAAACCCACCTCATACCCGTTGAAAATCGGCGGGCAAATTTGTCTATCGAACCATCGAGGCTCGGCGCAGGCGGTCGGCAGCGGCTTTGGCGGCGGGGTCGCCGTTGGCGACGGCGGTGGCCAAGCTGCTTTGCAGGCTGATCATGCGGAGGCGAGCTTGTTGAGCCTCCGACTCGGTCAACTGTTTTTGTTTCTGAACCGCGAGCATGGCTTGCACGGCTCGTTCATAGGCTTTGGCTTTCATGGCGGCATCGGCTTCCGCAAACGCCTGCCGGACATCCATCGGGGTCGGACTATTTGGAATCGCCGCTGGGTTGGCGACCGGCGCGGCGGGAGCCTCAACCACGGGAGCTGCCGGGGCGGGGGCCGGCGTTTCTTTTTTGGAACAACCGACGAAGGCTAGGCAAACCACCAGCAGCCCAGCGAACGATTGGCTACGGCGCAGAAAAAAAGTTGTGAATGATTTCATAGATTTAACAAGTGCTTGGTTGCTGCATCAAAATTAGGGCAGGCCATTGGCGGTTCCCGGATTGCACCAAACCGGATTGGGCAACGCGGTCGCCGGGATGCTGGTGCCGCGCGCACCTGCGGTGCCAGCGTAGGCAGAGGTATACCAGTCCGCCACTTTGATGGTTTGGGTCGAGCCAGAAACCAAACCGATGGTGGCTCCTTTGCCATGCCGTGCCGAGATGCCTTCATCGGGAAAACTGGAGAGGTCATTAAAATAGAACGGTGTTTTCTCATCCGTCTCCCACTGCAAAACGCTGGTGGGTTTGAAGGCGCTAATCTTGTAGCTCTTTGGCGCAATGCCCGCGCGGGGGCCACCCGGCGAACCAAAGCCGCAGACCGCACCGTTCCAAACGTAGCTGCTGAAATAAATATTTCGTTGATAAAAAAGCGGGTTCACGACATCCGACGGACAGATCAGAATTTTTTCGGTTTTCAAAATTGAGTAGAGCTGGCCGGTTTTGAAGTAATTGACCTGACTCGCAAGAATGGTGGCCAAAGTGACAGAGTTTGCCCCACCAACAGGTGACAGATTTGAACCATGCGCCCAACAAGCATCCGTTGTGCCCCAGCCGCAGCCCGGCAGTAAATCCTGACTGTCCGTAGAATAAATGGTGGTGGCCAACAAAATCTGCCGGTTGTTGTTGAGGTCAATCGTCCGCTGCGCCCGATTTTTTGCACTCGCCAACGCGGGCAACAGCATCGCCGCGAGAATGGCGATGATGGCGATGACCACCAATAGTTCAATCAGGGTGAATCCTGCGGCGCGGCGGTTTGAGGTTTTTTTCATAAGGTTCAGGTTTAGTTTGGGCTGATCAATCGGCTCAAGACACGGCACTATGACCGCACGGTTGGCGCTGACTTTCAGGTGTTACGGCGACTCTAGCGGGCGGTCTATGGGGTGTAAAGTCTGGCGCGTAGCAAAAAATAACTACAAGCCAGAGTTCTTACCTCAAGGTCGAGATTGTCGTCCTCGTCCTCGTCCTCGGTTTTCGGGGACGAGGACGAAAGAGAATTCAGCAATACACCGTCAGCGTCTGCACGATGGGCTGGAAGCGGTGGTAGTTCAAAACTTTTTCGATGTAGGTTGCGTTGAGCATTTTTCCTTCCGACACGAGCAGCAGGCCGTTGGGCGTGTAGATGCCGCTGGCGAGCACCATGCCAGGACGCAGCTCTTTCAAGATGACCTGGCGCTCGCGGCGCGGGACGGCGGCGACGGCTTGGGCTTCGAGAAAAATTCTTACGGCTTCGCGGTCAAAGGCCTGATCCATGCCGACCTTGATGCGTTCAATCGCTTCATCATCGCTCACGTTGTAGGCGGCGAAGGCGGCGGGCACGGCGAGCAGGCGCGCGAGCCACGGAATGTTTTCTCCGCTGCGTTGGTCGGGATAGCCCTGACCGTCGTGACGTTCGTGGTGCGCGCGGATGATGTGGCCGACTTGATCCAACTGGCTGACGAACTGCGCGAGTTCCTGGCCGAGGATCGGGTGTTGCTCGATGAGCGCGCGTTCGGCATCCGGCAACGACGCCGGGTCCGATTGCCAGCGGCGGATGATCTGGCGCGGGATTCCGACGAGGCCGACATCGTGCAGGAACGCCGCGCTTTCGAGCGTGCGCTGTTCATCGGCGGAAAGTTTGGCGAGCTTGCCCATGTGCTGGCAAAGCTGGTTCACGCGGCGCGCCTGCGTGCCGAGCGAGGGATAAAACGTCTGCATCGTGTGAACGCACAGTTCAATGGAGCGGAACAGATTGGTTTCCAGCGCGGAATTTAGTTCGCCCAGTTTTTTATTTTGCGAGGCGGTGAGCTGGAGCTGCTGTTCGAGCGAGCGGTTCAGCTCGACGAGCTGCGAATTCATGGCCTGCGTGGCGTCCTGCAAATGTGCGTTCTGGCAGATGAGCTGGTAACGCTGCTGGGCGTTCTTGACGGTGGCGATGAATTCCTCGTGCAGCCACGGCTTGATGATGAAGCGATAGATTTCGCCTTTGTTGATAGCGGCGATGACGGTGTCGAGATTGAGCACGGCGGTGGCCAGCACGCGCGTGGCGAAGGGCTGGATCTGCCGCGCCTGACCGAGCAGCTCGAGGCCGGTGAGTTCCGGCATCAACTGGTCGGAGATGATGACGGAAAATTTTTGTTTGCGGATTTCCTCCAGCGCGGCCAGCGGGGAATTGCAGGCGACGGCCTCGTAGCCGGAACGTTTCAACGTCTGGTGCAGGACGGAGAGGAATGCTTTCTCGTCATCCACCACGAGAATCGGGTCGGTGACTTGTGGGAATTCGTCCGGAGAATTCATAATCGCCCCGGTGCGAAAGGTTATGCGGGCAGGCCGAAACCGGCCGTGCTGCCGTAGGAACGTTGGAGGCGCTGGAGATTGCGCCCGGCCTCGCCGAGATTTTCCAACTGCGCGCAGGCCTCGTCCTTGACTTGCTGGAGCAGAACTTGGTTCTGGCGCGTGAGGTCGAGCAGTTCGGCGGCGAAAACTTTGATGGCGCTTTCTTTGGCGGCGCAGTCGAGGCCGGCGGCTTCCCATTCGCGGCGCGCATCGAGCGAGAGACGGCTGATGAGCTTTTGAAAATCGGTGATGGCGAGCTGGCAGTCGGCGAGCAAACCCCAGTTGTGCGTGCGGATGGCCTTGGCCTCGGCGCGCGCGAGCCGATGCCACTCGCGGTAGGCGTTGAGAAGTTCTTGCTCGGCATTCATACCGGAAGATCAGACGGCGAAACGCGGCGCATTAAAGGTGGCGGCGGCGGACGCATCACCGGAGTCGTTGGCGAGCATGGCGCACCAGGCATCGCGCAACTGTTTGAGCATGGGCTGGACATCGCGGATGCCCTGCTCGGTTTTTTTGAAATTACTTTCCGTCAGGCGTTGCTCGAAATAGCCGTAGAGATTCCGCAACGTCTCGGCGAGTTCGCCGCCGGCGTTCATGTCGAGCGAGCCATTCAGTTCCCGCACGATGTCGGTGGCGCGGGAAAGATGGTTGTGAACGGCGGCGTTGCGCTCGGCAAAATCCGGGGATTGAAAACCGATGAGCGCGCAGTCGAGCGACTTGAGCGCGCCATCAAACAACATCAGCACGAGCTGCCCCGGCGGCGCCGTCTGCGTGGAAATTTGCCGGTAGGACTTGAAGGGGTTGGCGGCGCGCGTCGGGTGCATGATGATTTGGCGTCAAAGTTTTTCCGTCAAGAAGCCGGCGAGCTGCTTCAAGACTTTTTCCGAGGGATAATTTTCATCCGCCAGCAACGCTTGGGCGCGGGCGATTTTTTCCGGGCGCGAGGTGGCCGCCCGGTCCTGGGCTGACTGCAAAAAGGCCGTGGTGTCGAAGGAATCAGCCGCCGCCGCGAAATCTGCCGGAGCCGTCGAGCGCTTGGAAGCGGGGCGGATCGGAAGTTCGGAGCCGTAGCCGTTAATTAAATCTACTGGCATAGTTTTGTTTTGAAGAGACCACCGGGCCAATACCCGGCGATTCCATTCAAAGTGTTCATCGGATGATTTCATGACAGCTTGAGGAATTTTTTTCACCGTTCCGGCAGCGTATCCAGCAGCGCCGCTGCGGTGTAACGGCCAAAGCGCCGGGGTGAATTTAGCGCCGCCCACTCTTTTTGCGTGACCAACGGCAGCACGGGCGCTTCTTGGCTGAATTTCTGCGCGGCCCGTTGCACGGACGGCTGCGCGGCATCGAATAATTCATCCGCCGCCCAGAT
>JBEEMY010000042.1:0-9604 GCA_041192415.1 Verrucomicrobiota bacterium
CCCGTCGTTTTGTGGCTCGACCCCGGCGGCTATGATGCGTATCGCGTGGAACGCCGGTTTGCGCCGTTTGAAAAATCGGACTGGTCCAATTCCTGCGCCGAGGTGCGGTCGCTGAAAACGCCGAACCGTTACAGCGTGCGCTCAAAAAATTTAACGACCAACGAACTTGAACGCGTGCGCGGCGGCGGCTGGGATTTGCCGCTGCTGCAAAGCGTGGTTGACCAGTTCGTGCTGCACTTCGACGTGTGTGGCGTGAGCCGGACGTGCTTTTTGGTGTTACAGGATGACCGCGATTTGAGCGTGCATTTCATGCTCGATGTGGACGGCACGATTTACCAGACGCTCGACTTGAAGGAACGCGCGTGGCACGCGACGACGAGCAACGACCGCTCCATCGGCGTGGAGATCGCGAACATCGGCGCGTATCGGCCGGACGGAAAAAGTCCATTTGAGCAGTGGTATGCCACGAACGCAGCGGGGAAAACTTTCATCACCGTGCCGAAGCGGTTTGGCGACCCGCATTTCCGCGTGGAAAATTTCATCGGCCAGCCCGCACGCAACGAGCCGGTGCGCGGCAAAATCCAAGGCGAGGACTTGGTGCAATACGATTACACGCCGGAGCAATATGCCGCGCTGACGAAGCTGACGGCGGCGCTCTGCAAAGTTTTTCCGAAGTTGAAGTGCGATTACCCGAAGGACGCGGCGGGGAAATTAATTCCGCATAAACTGCCGGAGGAAGACTTGAAAAATTATCAGGGGGTGATGGGGCACTATCACGTCCAGAGCAACAAGACCGACCCCGGCCCGGCGCTGGATTGGGAGCGATTTATTGGCGGGGCAAAAAGAATTTTGGAAACGCCGCCACTGAAAAACTCCGAACGGTTGCGGCCGTAGTGGCACAGGCGTGGTGAAGCTACAATTCTACAACAAAAGAAACATCTTTGGCCTGTGCGCTGTCGCGGCGCGCGCTTAAAGTGACACAGATTTTTGGATAACTGGGGCAGAATTATTTTTCGACGCGCATGAAATTTCCTTCCATCCACGACCGGCTGGCCGTTTGCAGTTGGTCGTTGCAGCCGACCGGCCCGGATGACCTGGTGCAAAAGCTCAAAGCCACCGGCATTTCGCGCGTGCAGTTAGAACTTGATCCGCTCCGCGATGCGCCGAAGGTTTGGGGCGACACGGAAAAAGTTTTCCGCGAGGCGGGCATCACCGTCGTATCGGGCATGGTGCGCTGTTTGGGTGAGGATTATGCCACGCTGGATTCCATCCGGCTCACCGGCGGCATCGCGCCCGACGCCAAGTGGGAGCAGAACGTAAAAAATATTTCCGCCGCCGCCGCCATTGCTAAAAAGATGGGGCTGAAGCTGGTGACGTTTCACGCGGGGTTTTTGCCGCCGGATGAATCGCATCCCACGTTCGCGAAGATGTGCCAGCGGCTCGACACGGTAGCGGACATTTTCATGGTGCAAAATATTTTACTCGGCCTCGAAACGGGTCAAGAGACGGCGGCGGAGTTGGCGGCGCTGCTGCACAAATTAAATCATCCGAACATCGGCGTGAACTTCGATCCGGCGAATATGATCATGTATGACAAGGGCGATCCGGTGAAGGCGCTGCACACGCTCGCGCCGTGGATCCGGCAGGTTCATATCAAGGACGCGAAGCGCACGAAGACGCCCGGAACGTGGGGTGCGGAAGTCATCGTCGGCACAGGCGAGGTTGATTGGCGCGCGTTTTTCACGACGTTTAAGCACGTTGTGTTCAACGTGAACCTCGTCATCGAACGCGAATACGGCAACGCCCGCGTGGCGGACATTCGGGCGGCGCACGATTTTATCCGCAAAACTTTTTCCTGAAAACCATGGCGCAAAAAAAAATCAACGTCGCGGTCGCGGGCCTGGGTTTCATGGGCGTGACGCATCTGCGCGCCTACCAGCGCCTGCACAACGCGCGCATCGTGGCGGTCTGCGATCCGACCCGCGCACCGGTCAACGGCGTGCTCGGCGGCGTGAACGGCAACCTCGGCGACTCCACCGCGCTCACGCTGGGCGACGGCGTGAAAGTCTATCGCGAGTTTTCGGAACTGCTGGCGGACAAAGACGTGGAGCTCGTGGACATCTGCACGCCGACGGCGTTGCATCCCGCGCAAGTCACGGCGGCAATGCGCGCCCACAAGCACGTCCTCTGCGAAAAACCGCTCGCGCAAAACGCGGGCGAGGTGAAAAAAATTCTCGCGGCGGCGAACGGCCACGGAAATTTTCTGATGCCCGCCATGTGCATGAGGTTCTGGCCGGGCTGGGCGGAAATGAAAAAAATCGTCGCCGAAAAAAAGCACGGCGCGGTGCTGGCCGCGAATTTCCGCCGCGTCTCGGCCAAGCCCGCGTGGAGCCAGGCAGGCGTTCACGCTGGCGGCGCGCTTTACGATCTGCACATCCACGACACGGACTTCGTGAATTATCTTTTTGGCCGTCCGCAAAAAGTTTTTTCCACGGGCGTGACGGATGCGCTCGGCAACATTGACCACGTCAGCACGCAATATATTTACGATAACGGCCCCGTGATCCACGCCGAGGGAAGCTGGCTGCTGACGGAGGGATTCAACATGGCGTTCACGCTGCACTGCGAGCGGGCGACGATTGATTTCGACTTGGCGCGCGGCGCGGGCGCGTTGCAAATCGCACGGAACGGCAGGACGCAGCGGATGCTCAAGCCGGCGGGCGCGGACGGTTACAGCGCGGAAATCCGCTACTTCGTGAACTGCGTGGCGCGCGGGGAAAAACCTTCCGTGGTCACCGCGCATGACTGCGTGACGGCGCTGGAAATTTTGCGCGCGGAAGAAAAATCCGTGCGGACGGGCAAGCTGGTGAAGGTGTGAGTCTGAAATAAATCATGAACTCCTCAATCCGTTTCAAGTTGTTCGTGATGATGGCGCTGGAATTTTTCATCTGGGGCGCGTGGCTGCCGCTCATCTTTGGCTACCTGCCGAGCCTCGGGTTCACGCCGGGCGAACAGGCGTGGATTCTCAACGCGTTTCCCATCGCGGCCATCGTGGGAATGTTTTTCAGCAACCAGTTTTGCGACCGCCATTTCGCGGCGGAAAAATTTCTCGCGTTCAGCCACCTCGTCGGCGGGCTGGCGATGCTCGGGCTGGCGTTCACGAAAAGTTTCTGGCCGTTCTTTGGCCTGATGCTCGCGCACTGCCTGCTGTTCGTGCCGACGATGTCCATCGTGAATTCCATCGCGTTTGCGCACTTGAAAGATTCGCAGAAAGAATTCGGCCTCGTCCGCATGGGCGGGACGGTGGGCTGGATTCTCGCCGCGTGGCCATTCACTTTTATTTTGGTGGACTGGGACAAGGTTCACGCCGCGAACGCGCAGGGCTTTGTGGCGTGGCTCGGCGCGGTGCTGGGCAATGGCCTGACCGGCGAAAAATTGAAGGCGGCGACGGCGTGGACATTTTTGGTGGCGGGTAGCGCGTCGTTCGTGCTGGCGGCATTCAGTTTTATTTTGCCGCACACGCCGCCAAAAAAATCCAGCGGTGGCACGGTTGAAAAACTCGCGTGGCTGGAGGCGCTGAAATTTTTAAAACACCCGTTCATCCTCGTGCTGTGGCTGGTCACGCTGGTGGATTCGTTCGTGCATAATTGTTATTTCAACTGGACGGGAATGTTCCTTGGCGCAGACCAGGCGGCGGGCGGCGTGGGCATTCCCGGTAACTGGATCATGCCAGTGATGAGCGTGGGGCAGGTCGCGGAAATTTTGACGATGTTCGTCCTGGGCGCGACGCTCGCGCGGCTCGGCTGGCGCGCAACGATGATGGTGGGCATCCTCGGCCACGCGGCGCGGTTTGCGGTGTATGCGTTTTTCCCGCAGCATCCGGTGCTCATCATCGCGGTGCAAATCCTCCACGGCATCTGCTACGCGTTCTTCTTTGCCACGGTTTATATTTTTGCCGACGCCTATTTTCCGAAAGACGCGCGGGCGAGCGCGCAGGGGCTTTTTAACGTGATGATTCTCGGCGGCGGCGCGCTGCTGGCAAACTCGATTTGCCCGTATCTCGGCCAGTCGGTGTTCACGCACGGGAATGTTACAAATTTCAAAGGCCTGTTTTTGGTGCCGATGGGCTGCGCGCTGGCGGCGACGGTGGCGCTGGCGTTGTTTTTCCATCCCCCAAAAGATTTGAATGCCGACAAGTCTGGCCATTGATGTGAAAGCGCGCGGCCTTGCTGATGTTACCTATTCCGAACAAATGATACATTTTTCGGCTTTGAGATAAAGTGTTCCCGATTATTGTCAGGAACAAGATTTGTTGCATCAGAGCGCGAACTGCTTTTGAGACAAACCCTAAAAACCAAATCAGGCCTACCATGAAACAAAAACCCAACTCCGTTCCCTTTTGGAACCGCATTAAACTTCCCGCCAAAATTCTGGCGGGACTTGCATTTGCCGGACTCGTCGGCACGGCGCCGGCACAGGTCACCTTCACGCCCGTGTTCAGCAAGGTGTGGGATTTGAACGCAGGCAACTTTGCCGGCTTGCCGGCGAACAACGGCAACAACTGTCGCGGCATCGCCATCAGTCCGGTGACGACGAACGTTCTTTATTTCAGCAGCACGGGCGGCACGAATGGCGTCGTCAGCCATGTCGGCACATTGAGCTTTGCGAGTGGCAGCAACTATCTGGCAGGACTGAATAGCACCGGCATCAGCGGTGGCACGGTCGGCACGGAAGGTGTGCGCGTGGCCGATGATGGAACCGTTTATGCCATTAACTTGTCCGGCGCGCCCGCCTCGGTTTTCAAAATCTACAAGTGGCCCACAGAAACGGACACGGTGACGCCGACGACCAATGTTTCGGCGACCCTGTCCGGCAGCTCCTTCCAGTGGCGCGCGGGCGATTATTCCGATTTGCGCGGCAGCGGCACGAACACCGAACTGGTGGTTGTCGGTAATGGCAGCGGCGCGAACATCACGACCAACTTCGTCATCTTCCGCCCGACGGACGTCAATTGCACGAACTTCACGAATTTCTCGATCACCATTCCTGGCAGCGCCTTTCCTACCCCCGCGTCGTCGGTCAACTTGTGCGGTGCGGGTGTGGCGTTTGAAGGCACGAACAACGCCATCTGGATTCGCCGCGCGGGTTCGCAGGAAACTCGCCGCATCGCCTACGACCCGGTCACCCTGACCGCCACCTGCAACCGCACGAACAACGTTGACCAGTCGGTCTGCCAGGGTTTGAAATACTACACCGCCAACGGTGTCCAACTGCTGGCGACGGTGCAGGCCAGTTCTGCGGTCGTGGCTACCAACGGTAGCGGCGTGGTCACCGCTGGCACGCAGATTGCCCGCGTCTTTCAGATTCCCACCAGCCCCACAGCGGCTTTGGTTTCGGTTTTGAGTTCCAATCTGCCGGCGATGGTTCCGAGCCAGAACGCCAACGCGCTTGGCAACGTTGATGTCCGCAACGGTTACTTTGCGTTTGGCGCACCCGGCCACGGCATCAGCTTGTTCTCCATCGGCTTTGTGACCAATTCGCCGCCATCTTCCGTCACGATTGGCAGCTCGGCCTCGACGTTTGTTTCTGGCTACGGCTTGAACGCCACCCTCACCGGCACGGCGGCCGGTTCCGCTCCGTTGACCTACCAATGGTTTTTTACCAACAGCGTCACGACGAACACGCTGACGGCAGCCACAACCAACGGGGTCTACACCGTGACGAACGTGCTGACGGCCAACGCCGGCAGCTATTTCTTCATCGCGACCAACCTCTACGGCAAAGCCACCAGCTCGGTGGTGAGCATCACCGTCCTGCCGAACGGCACTTCATCCTTTGCCTCGCCGCTCTGGTCGCTCGCGCCGGGCAGCCGCCCGTATCTCACCGGGGCTGGCACGGACACGCAGCGCGGCATGGCGTATGATGCGAATTCCAACCGCGTCGTCGTCGTCTCACGCGTTTCGCACACCAACTTGAATGACCTCATCACGGTGCAGCCGTATGGTGTCATCCTGCTGGACGCAAACACGGGCGCGGAAGCGGGCGAATTGGATGTCTCCGCCCTGCTCGCCATCACGCCGCCGGGAATTTTCCCCATCAATATGTGCGGGGTAGCGGATGATGGCATCGTGTATGTCTGCAATCTCATCACCAGCGGCAACTCCGATTCGTTCGCCATCTACACTTGGACCGCAGCTGATCCGACGGCGACCATCGGTCAGGCCTATGCCTTTAACCCGCTCGCCGGATCGGGCACGTTGGGCCGCATCGGCGACTCGATGGCAGTGCGCGGCGCGGGCACGAACACGCAAATTCTTTGCACGTTCCGCAACGGCACAAACGCCGCCGTGTTCACCACGGCGGACGGCGTGAACTTTGATTTCAACCTCATCGCCATCACCAACCTCGCGGCCTCCATTGGTGTCGCCGACCCGTTCACCGGTGGCTCACCGATTGCACTGGGCTGTGCGTTCGGCACGGGCGACACATTCTGGGGCAAGTCCTCGCTCTACAACCTGCGGAAAATCGGCTTTGACTTGGCCACCGGTCAGGGCTGGGTCATCGGCAGCTATCCGATCACCGGCACCGAAGCGCCGCTGGGCGTGAACAACGTTGGCGGCTACGTCGGTATCGTAGGTCACAACGATCTGCCGATGAACCTCGCCATCTACGACATCAACAACACGGCCAACCTGACGACTGCCGGGGTGTCTGACCGCGAACTGTTCGCGCTCGGCACGGCCAGCAATCCGAACGGCAACGGCACGGGCGCGGTGGCCTTCGACACCAGCCGTGGCCGCGCGTTCTCGTTGAGTTCCAACAACGGTATTCTCGCACTGGCGGTCAGCAAGGCGGTAGCGGGAGCTACTCGCGTTCTCGGCGGCGGCACGGTTTCATGGAGCGGCCCCGGCATCCTACAATCCGCCACGGACGTGAGCGGCCCGTATATGGATGTGCTGGGCGCAGTCAGCCCCTACACCAACACGGGCGCGGCGCAGTTGTTCTTCCGCGTCAAACGCTGATTGAAAACGAGCTTCACAATGCAACCGGGGCTTCGGCTCCGGTTGCATTTTTTGCAGATGGTGGTGGAGCGCGGAGCATTGCTCCGCCAGTTGCCCGTCCGACCAAGTTGAAATAGTTTAAGCCCGCCGCCATGAATTATTTTGCGCGATTGAAACTGCCCACCGTCATCCTAGCGATGCTGGCGCTGGCGGTTTGCGCGCGCGCGCAAATCCGCGACGGCGGCATTGATCCAAAAAATCTCGGCAAAGGCGTCTGGATTTTTGCGATGAAGGATGCGACCAACAAACTCGGTGGCCACATCACCGCCGTGACGAACATCAATAGCCTGATGAGCTATTACAAATCCGCCGGCCTGCGCTATTGCATCATCAAGTCCGCCACGAGCGACAAATTGTTTGGCGACTGCACCACCGGCGGGCAGCTCACCAGCAACCTCGTCAGCATCGCGCACTCGAACAGCATTTTGGTTTTCGGCTACAACCGTTCTTTCGGCTCGAACATCGTCGGCGAAGTGGCGATGGCCGATTACGTTTTCAATCAAGGCGCTGATGGTTTTGTCTTCGATGCCGAAACCGAGTGGGAAACCGGCCACGCGTGGATCACCAACGGCCCGGCGCAGGCGTGGCAGCTTTGTTCGCAGGTGCGTTCGAACTGGCCCAATAAATTTCTTGCTCACGCGCCGTTTCCCATCATCTATTTTCACACAAGCTTTCCCTACAAAGAATTTGGCTATTGGTGCGACGCAGTGATGCCGCAGATTTATCATTTCAGCCTGACGAGTTGGCCGGGCATCAAGGAATCCTCCAGCGCCGCCATCAACTGGTCGGACGTGAACTGGGCGACGTGGCAAAATTCGCTCGCCGGATTGCCGCAGACGAACTACCTCGGGCAAGCCGTCGCGTGGACGAATGCCATCAAGCCCATCACGCCGTTGCAGGATGTCTATGGCGAAGTCATCAGCGGCGGCATCACCTGCGAGGGCGCGGCCGGCGTGGTGCATCTGAACGAGGATGTTTTGGAATTCACCGACTACTCCGCCGCCGATCCGCACGCGCAGACGGCGGATGGCTATCGCGGCATCAATTTCTGGCGCGCGGATACCATCGGCACGAACCAGTGGCTCAACATCAGCGGCGGCACGAGCGGAAATTATTCCAACGTCGTCAACAACCTCGTGCTGGATGATTCGGCAGCGACTTACACCGGCGCGTGGAACGCGGTGAAAGTTTTCGGCGCGACGACCACGCTGCCGAGCTACTTCGGCGCGCAAGGCACGGACACAAATTCCTTCGGCACGAACTATTGCTACAAGACACAGGGCGGCGGCACGGCGTTCGCGCAGTTCCGCCCGAACATTTTGATTCCCGGAAATTACGACGTGTATCAGTGGCACGTCTTCCTGACGAACGCCTCGGCGGGCACGCCGTTTCAAATTTTTAACAACGCAGGAACTAATTTATTTTTCGCCAACCAGCAGACCAACGCCGGCAACTGGTCGCTCGTCGGGCGCTGCAATTTTTCTGCCGGCACGAATAATTTCATCCGCGTGCTGGATAATTTTTCCGATGCCACGAACGTCGCGGTGGTGGACGGCCTGAAGCTGATGTATGCGGATGCGGACATCGCGCTCGACAACACCAATTCCGAAGTCAGCTATACTGGAAGCTGGAGCACCGGCAGTGCCGCCACCTATAAATTCAAATCTGATTACCGCTTCGCCAGCAGTGCCGCGAGCGTCACGGCCGCGGCCACGTTCCGCCCGAATTTTCCGAACGCCGGGCTTTACGATGTGTTCGTCTGGCACTCCATCGGCAGCAACCGCGCCACGAACGCACCGTGGACGATTTCTTTTTTCGGCGGCAGCACAAACCTCTTGGTGAACCAGCAAACCAACGGCGGCGCATGGTTGCAAATCGCCGCCGCGCGACCATTTGCGGCGGGCACGAATGGCTTTGTGTCCGTGAACAATCAGGCGAGCAACAGCGTGGTCATCGCCGACGGCGTGAAATTTTCCTTCGCCGGGCCGCTCGCGCCGGTCGCGCTGTCGTCGCTCGCACGCCAGAGTGATGGCCGCGTGAACCTCGCCGTGAACAGCACGCCGGGCTACGGCGTTTGGATTGAGCGCACGACCAATTTGACAACATGGCAGCCGCTGACCAATCTGCTGAACACCAACGGCGCTCTGAATTTCACCGATAGTTCCGCCTCTAACCTAAACGCGGGCTTTTACCGACTCCGCCAAAATTAAAAAATTTATGAACCCGACCAAACTGCAAACCATGCGCCGGAAAATTGCGGCGTTCACACTGATCGAGTTGCTCGTCGTCATCGCCATCATCGCGATTCTCGCGGCGATGTTGTTGCCCGCGCTGGCGGCGGCCAAAGCCAAGGCGTATCAGATTAACTGCACCAGCAACCTCAAGCAGATCGGCACGGCAATCCAGATGTATGTGGGAGATTTTAATGACTCGTTGCCGGGACCTTGTTGGACGGGGATGTTTTATACTTATACCGACAGCGGCGTGGCGGGTGACCCCAACCGCTATAACGGCTCGCTCGCGGCGTATCTCACCAGTTATCT
>JBEEMY010000043.1:0-9329 GCA_041192415.1 Verrucomicrobiota bacterium
GATCGCCGCGCCGGATTTCACGGCCATAGCCGAAACATTCAACGTCGTCGTCACCACGAACGGCGCGGTGTAGAGCAGCGAGTTCGTCGTGGGCGTCGTGCCGTCGAGCGTGTAATAAATCGTCGCGCCTGGCGTGGCGTCGGCGAGCGTCACAGTGACGGAGTTCGTGTAGCTCGCGCCGTTCGGAGAAATCGTCGGCGTGGCGAGAAAGGTATTGAAGCCATAAATGTTCAACGCGTATTGCGCGCCGACATAAACTTTTCCGTTCGCGACGGTGGGCGTGGTCATCTTGATGCCGCCGCCGGGATTATCGCGCGCGAGCAGTTGGCTGCTGTTGTAAAGCGTCGCGAGGTTCGTCGCGTTGTAGGCATACAGCACCGCCGTGGCGCCGCCGCCCACGCCGTTGACGACCCACACGATGCCGTTGTTCGTGCCGTTGGCGGAGACGACTGGACTGCCGTTGTAAGCGCCGAACGACGCGCCCGCTGTGGCGAACGCGGTCGCGTTGATGCTCGCGTTGGAAATCGAAAAACCTTTCATCGCAGCGTTCGCGGGCTGGTAGAACAAACGGTTGTTCCAATACGCCGGCGAACTCCAGATGCTCGCGGTCGCGCCGATGACGGATTGAACAATTTGGCTGTCGTTGGCCGCGTTGAAGTGGCCCAGGTTGTCGCGGTCCAAAAGATAAATCGTCCCGCTCTTGCCACCCGCCGCGAGCAGATGCGGATGCGTTCCGTTGCCGATAGAATCAGGCAGCAGCACCGGGCCAACCGAGCCGAGATCGGTGTCCGCGTTCGCGAGGGCGAGCTGGTTGTAGGGCGTGAAATAATCCGCGACAGTCAGGCCATTCGTCGTCGCCATCTTCATCACGGTGTCGGAATAGTCGCCGTTGTTCGACCGGAAAGTTCCGTTGCCGGTGATAAAATAAAGATTCGTGTTTGCATCCGCGACGAGGCCATGTCCGCCCATCCAAATTCCGCCTTCCGCCGCGTGTATGTCAGTCGTGGTGTTCGTGGCGTTGGGCGTGGTGTTGTAAATGGAAACCTGCGCGAGATTCGTAGCGTTGTAGCCGAAGAGCCAACCGTGATACGGATCGGTGTCCGCATAACCGGCGTAGGCGACGTATAAAATACCGCCGGCCAGCGTGAGCGCGGCGCGTTGGTTGGACTGCATGGCGTTGAAAGTCATCACGCCACCGACGCTGTCCACGCCCGTGCCGGGAACCGAACCGCTCACGACGACGGGACTGTAACTGCGTTCCGTGCCGTTGGTGAGGTTGAGCGCGTGGAGGCGGTGGAGGTAATTGGTCGTGCCGGAAACTTCGCGCGTGAACACGTTCACATAGAGCGTGCCCGTGACGGGGTCAATGACCGGCGTGCCCGTGACGCCCACTTCCGGCGTGATGTCCGTGAACGGATTGTTGACTCCGGTATAACGGCGACCATACGGACCAAGGGCGTTCAACGAAGCGATGCCCAAATTAGTTTTCCACAACAACCCGCCGTTCGCGCCCACGCTGCTATCCGCATCAAACGCATAAACGGTGTCATGCTCGCTCGCGACGTAGACGACGTTGCGCACGCCGATGCCGGGGATGTTCACGCCCAGCACATAAAGCGGCTGCGTGTAGATGTAGCCATCGGTGGTGTATTTGATGAGGCGACCAAAATTGTTGATGTTGACCTGCGACGGCGTGAGTAACACTTCATTCGTGTTCGCACCGGAACGGGCGTTGTCATAGTGATACGTCAGCACCGAGACAACCGGCGCGGTCGGCAGCGTGGTGAACGAGAGCGCAGGCGTCGCCCACGCCGTGCCGTCCGCGTTCACGGCGGCGGCGGTGAAATAATAAAGTGTGTTCGTCACCAGCCCCATCGCGGTGACGGAAAAACTTCCACCCTGCGCGCCGAGATAAATGCTGTTCGCCCACGCGCCTGAATTCGTGCCACCGTTGCTCGGGCCGTAGAACAACGTGACGTTTGGTGTGGAGTTGCCGATTGAGACGACTTGGCCATTCAAAATTGCCGACGCGCCTTGCACGTTGGCGGCAGGCAGATTCGTGAGGATGATCGGAGCCACCGTGAGCGTGGTGAACGAGAGAGCGGGCGCGGCCCACGTCGCGCCAGCGGCGTTCGTGGCAAACGCGGCGAAATAATAAGTCGTGTTCGCCGTGAGGTTCGAGACTGCCGCCGAGAACGCGCCGCCTTGTGCGCCGAGCGAAACATTCGTCGTCCACGCCGCCGGATTTGTTCCGCCGTTCGCCGTGCCGAAATAAATTTTCACGGTCGGAGATTGTCCGCCGGTCGAAGTCACCTGACCATTGAGCGTCGCCGCCGTGGCCAACACGCCGGACGCGGCGAGGTTGGTGACGGATGGTGAATTTGTTGCGATGAACGTGGGCGCCACCACCAGCAAGCTGCCGTTCACCGCGAGATTGTTGACCCAAACCAAGTTGGAATTGAGCGTCGGCAAATTGAGCGCGGCAAAATTTCCCGTGTAGCTCGCCGCGTTGAATAGTTGAAACGTGTCACCGGCTTGGAGCGCCGGGCCCGTGTTCGTCACCGTGAACGTGCCGCCCGCCGTGAGCGTGCTAATGCCGGTGAGGCGGGAGGCGTTGGGTGCATTGGTGCGGTTGAGCACCAGCGTATTCGTGCCCGCGAGCACGAGCAGATTGCTGATGGTGAGCGTGGCAATGTTGCCGCCGCCTGCGCCCGGCTGCAAATTTCCCGCCGCCTGATTCGTCACCGCCGCCAAAATAATTCCGCTCCCGCCGAGCGTGCCGCTGGCGATGTTGACGGGACTGTTCGCTTGCACGCCATTAACCAAAACAATTCCACCATTCACCGTCGTGAGACCGGAGCAAGTGTTGCTCGCCGTCAAAATAATTGTCCCGAAGGAACCGGTCGTGTTGAAACCGCCCGGGCCGCCCATGCTGGCAGCGACGGTCAGCACGTCCACATTTTCCACCGCCTGAATGCCCGAACGCAAAATCGGTGTGCCGTTCAAGGTGATGTTTCCCGCCAACGTCTCCGTGGTGCCGCCGTTCGGCGCGGTCAAATCCAGAATAGCGCCGTTGTCCAAAATCAAATTCGTGATGGTGACCGTGGCGATGGTCTTGAGGCGCAACTCACCGCCGCCGGACATGATTTCCAGCGAGTCGCCCGCGAACACGACCGGCGTGCTGGCCGTCGGCGAGCGCAGCAGAAACGCGGCGGTCTGATACGCATTGCCGTTCGTTGGCACCGCGCCGCCCGTCCAGTGCAAACCGGCGTTAAAGCTGGTGGTGTTGATGGCGTCGGTGGCGTTCAACGCAATCGTTGCGCCGCGCAAAAAATCCGCGCCCGCCACGCCAGCCAAAACGACCGTCGTGAAAAAAATGTTCCGCAGCGAAGGCGGCAGCAGGGGTGGCTTCATGAAATTTATGAATCAAAAATCCAACAGAACATCAGCAATCAGGAAACAAAAAGAAGCCCGGCGGACGACAGGTTTTACGCGCAAAGCGGTTCATGAATTGGTGGCACAATAACCCGCAAACGGGAGGCGGGCAACGCCGTTTTGCGAACGCCAACCCGCCCACAAACCAGACGGGCGGTCAACCGGATACGGCAAGTTTACTTCGTTGCTTGGAATTTTCCGAACCGCAGCGCCAGCGTCGGCAGCACGAGCAGGTTCAGCGCCGTTGAAGTAACCAAGCCGCCGAGAATCACAATCGCCATCGGGCCTTCAATCTCGCGACCCGCTGCGCCACTTCCAATCGCGAGCGGCAACAGGCCGAGGCCGGTCACGAGCGCGGTCATCAAAATCGGAATCAATCTTTCGGTCGCGCCGCGCAACGCGGTTTCAATTCCCCACGGCAATTTTTCCTCGTTCACTAGATGCTCGAAGTGCGAGATCATCATTATTGAATTTCTCATCGTGATGCCGAATAGCGTGACGAAACCAACCAACGTGCCGAGCGAGAGCGAGCCGCGTCCGTCTTCGCCAAAATAGCCGACGAGAAAAATCGCCAGCACGCCGCCAACCAACGCGAATGGCAGATTCGCCAGCACGAGCAGCAGATGACTTGCTTTGCGGAACACAATCGCCAGCAGCAAAATAATTCCCGCCGTCGCCGCGAGCGAGTGCAGCAGCAGTTCCGTTTGCGCCTGCTTCTGCTCCTGCGCCGCGCCGCTGAATTCCGCATACACGCCCGCCGGAAATTTCACCTGCACCGCGATTTGCTTTTGCGCGTCAGCCACAAACGATGCCACATCGCGCCCCGCCGGATTGCAGGTGACGGTCTGCCGCCGCCGCGCGCCGTCGTGCAAAATCGAATCGCGCCCCGTCGTGAGAAAAACATCTGCCAGTTGCTTCAGCGGCAGCCGCGCGCCCTGCGGACTGCTCACGAGCAAATCGCCAATGGATTCAGGCTGCTGCCGCGCACCCGGCTCCAAGATCACCGCCACATCAAAAACTTTGTCACCCTCGTAAGTCTGCGCCACGACTTCGCCCTGATACGCGGTGCGGACAGCCTCCAGCACTTCCAGCGGACGAAAGCCAAACTGCGTGAGCCGTTCGGGCCGCAGGCGAATCGTCACGCGCGGCGCACCCGGCGGCGCGGCCACTTGCACATCGGCAGCGCCGGAAATTTTTTTGAGCGCGGCGGCAACTTCATTCGCCTTGGCATCCAGCACATCGAGGTCATCGCCAAAAATGTTCACGACCACCTGCGCCGTTTCGCCCGCGATGGTTTCGCCGATGCGGTCACCGAGGAACGTCATCACCTCGCTTTGCAGGCCGGGATATTTTTTGAGCGTGTCACGGATTTGCGCCTGCACTTTTTCCTGGTCCTCGCCCGCTGCCGGTTTTAGTTCGATGTGCAGCTCGCCGCGATTCGGCCCCCAAGTGTCTTCGCCGCCTTCTGCGCGGCCAATCTGCTCCGAGACGCTTTGGATTTGCGGAATGGTTTTCAGCAACTCCGCCGAAATGTTTGCGCCGAGCCGTTTCATTTCTGCCAGCGATGTTCCCGGCGTCATCGTCAGACCCGCGACAAAATGGCCTTCGCGAAAATCCGGCAAAAATTCCCCGCCAAAAAACGGCAGCGTCGCCACCGCCGCTGTGAACGAAACTAGTCCGACGGCGATAATGCTTTTCGGATGGCCGCTAATTTTTTCCAGCGCACGGCGGTGAAATGATTTTAATTTGCGGAGATGATTAGGCTCGTCATGCGGCTGATTTCGCGAGAGCAGCGCAAAGCACAGCGCCGGCGTGACCGTGAGCGCGACCAATAGCGACGCCATGTTTGCGAGGATGAAGGCGATGCCGAGCGGCCCGAAAAACTTTCCCTGCAAGCCCGTCATCGTCAGCACGGGAACGAAGACCATTGCCACGACGAACGTGGCATAGACCACCGAGTTCCGCACTTCCAGCGTGGCGTTGAGCACGGTGCGAAAAATTTCTGGCGGAGCGCCGACCTCCGGCACGGCTCGTTGGAGCTCACGCTTTAGTGTGCCGCCCGAACAAGCTGAAGCTTGAACTCCAGCATCCTCGAGCCGTGCCGGAAGCTGGCGGCGTTCCCGCAGCCTTCGCAAAATATTTTCCACGGTAATGATCGCATCGTCCACCACCACGCCGAGCACCGCCGCGAGGCCACCGAGCGTCATCGTGTTTAGCGTCACGCCGAAACGATCCAGCACCACCACTGCCGCGAGCAGCGACAACGGAATCGCCGTGAAGCAAATCAACGCCGTCCGCAAATCCAGCAAAAATAAAAACAGCACGATGCCTACCAGCACCGCGCCGATGAGCAGCGATGTTTTCATGTTACGCAGCGCAATCTCGATGAACGTCGCGGGGCGGTGCAGCGCGGGCGTGTATTCAATCCCTTCCGCCGCGAACGCCGGCTGCAATTCCGCCAGCGCCGCCTCGACTGCGCGCGTGACTTCCATCGTATTTGCCCCGTATTGGCTGGATGAGGTCATCAGCACACCCGCTTTGCCATTAATAATGGCGTCGCCAAATTTTGGCTCCGCGTCTTCAACCACATTCGCCACGTCGCGCAGGCGGATGCTGCGTCCGTCGCGCTGCGTCACGACGACTTCGCCGAGCTGCTCCGCCGTGAGCGACTGGCCTTCGGTCTGAAGCACGAGCCGTTGCGACTGCGTTTCAACAAAGCCCGCGCCGCGCACACCGGTCGCCGCGCTGGCGGCGGCGGAAATATCTTGCACCGAAATTCCAAACGCGAGCAGGCGGTCGGGGCGGATTTGAATTTGCATCTGTCGCACCTCGCCGCCATAGACTTTCACCGCCGCCACGCCGGGAACCGAAAGCAAGCGTGGCCGCACCGTCCAGTCCGCAAACGTCCGCAGCGCCAGCGGCGACATTTTTTCCGAAGTCAGCCCGAACTTCAGCAAGTCCATCGTCGAGGACGTGAGCGGCTCCATCTTCGGCGATTTGACGCCCGCCGGCAGTTCGCCGCCAAGCTGCGCGAGCCGTTCCGTGAGCATCTGCCGCGCGATGTGGATGTCCGTGCCTTCCTTGAAAACCGCTGTGACAACTGACAAACCTTGAATGGACTCCGAGCGGATGGAATCGAGATCACCCGCGCCGTTCAAGGCGTTTTCCACCGGCCGCGTGACGAGCGCCTCGACCTGTTCCGGCGCAAGGCCCGGCGCTTCCGTCTGCACCGTCGCCTGCGGCTGGACAAATTCAGGAAACACATCGAGCTTCGCGTGCGATGTGACGAACAGGCCGTAGCAAATGAAGCCAATCGCCAGCGTGATGACCACGCCGCGTGCGCCAAGGGAAATTTCAACAAGTCGCTTCAGCATTTTTAGTCGCGCGCTCCGGTGTTAAATCCGCCGCCGCTCAATTCCGCCGACAAAATTGCCTGCGCGCCGCTCACGACGATTTGGTTGGTGGACGAAATTTTTTCCGAAACGAACCAGCCTCTTTCCACCAACTGATTCAAGGGGATTTCCACGCGTAAAAATTGATTCGCCTCCGTCTGCACATAAACCCAGCCCCGGCCCTCGTGCCGCAGCACGGCGCTCACGGGAACCACCACGCCGCTGACCGCTGCGCCGGAAGTTTTCAGAAAACCCGTGACCGCCGCGCCCAGTGGCAACGCGCCGCCTTTGATTGAAAAGAAAGAGCTCTGGCTCTGCGTCTGCGGATTCACGCCGTCCGTTGCGCCGACGAATTCTCCGCGCACCGATTTGGTTTCATCCGTCAGCGCGAGGATACGCGCCGAGGCCGGCGGCGATGGCAACGTTTCTCCAGCGGGCAAATCAATCCGCACCAGCGCCGTCGTGCCGTTGGAAACGTCAGACAATATTGTGCTGTTGGCGTCCGCGAGCGCCGAACCCCACTCCAGCTTGAACTTCGCTTCGGCGGATGCGTAAGCAGAGTTCTCATGGGAAAACGCGGCTTTGGCAGATTCAAGCGCGCGAGCGGAAGCGTTGTCCTGAGCCGCCAAAGTTTTTTGGCGCGCTAATTCTTGAATTGAAACTTCCGCCGCCACGCGGGCCGCGTCCAATTCCGTAACCGCCGCCGTGAGTGTTTTCCGGTCAATCACAAAGCCAAAACCTTTCGTCTCGGGCTGCCATTGCGTTGCGGCTGGAAAATCCATTTTCAAGCCGATGCGTTCCTGTGTCTCCGCGTCCAGCGTCACGCCCGCTTTTTTTTCCGGCTCGGTTTTTTCAGGAGCCGCGGCGGGTTTGGAACAGCCGGTGAAAATGACGGCAATCGCCAGCGTGCCAATTTTTGAAACATCCAACATCCAACATCCAACATCCAACATCCAGTTTGGTTCACGCGCCACGACCATCGGTTGTTCAGTGTTGGATGTTGGATGCTGGATGTTTTTGAAATTCTCGTTCATGGCGATTTTCCTTTCGGAGTTTCAGAAGAAATTTTCTCGATGACTGCCGCGATGGCATCCGCCGGGCTTTGCAGAGCATCTTCCAGTGCGCCGAGATCGGCCTGCGCCTGCGCTTCACTATCGAGTTGTGCGAGGCGAATGGACGCGAGTTCAATTTCCGCCGCTGCGGAATCTAGCTTCGCCGCCGCCCCGGCCTGCACCTGCGCGGCAATGGATTGTTGCTGGTGCTCCGCTGCGGCGAGCAATTCGCCCGAAGTTTTCAACTGACCTAGTGCGCCTTGCCAGCCAGCCACGGCGCGCTCCACCTGCGCGATGATCTGCGACTGAAGTTGGAGAAATTTCGCCGCCGCCAGCTCGCGCCGCGCGCGCGACTCGGCGATCGCGCCCTGATTTTGATTCAGGATGGGCAGCTCCACCGTGAGGCCGAGCGACCATTTGTTATCGCCTTGGTCGAACTGGTAGCCGGGATTCAAATGCACATCGGGAAACTGTTTCGCGATCTCCAGCCGCAAATTATTTTCTGCCGCTGCGTAATCCGCGAGCGCCGCGCGGATGTCCGCGCGGCCCACCAGCGCGGCACGGCGGGCGGCGTCAAAACGTGTTTCCGGCATCTTGCCGGAAAATCCATTCGTGCCAGCAGTGTTGAATGGTTCTGCCGGCCAGATGCCGGCAGCACGTTGGAGAGCGGCTTCGCTGCTTTCGATTTCCACACCTTCCAGAGCAGCGGAAGAAACACCCACCGCCTCAGCCAACCGCGAGCGCACCTCGGCGGACTTCGCTTCCGCGCTGGAAACATTGAGCTGTAATTTGCCCAGCGTCATTTGTGCAGCGGTGAGCTCGGGCCGCGACGTTGCGCCCGCATCGAAGCTGCCCTGCATCAGCGAAACAATGTTGCGTTGCGCTGTGAGCTGTTGTTGCAGCAGCGGCCGACGGCGTTGCGCGCTCGAAAATTCCGCGAGCGCCACGCGCACGCCGCTGCGCACCTGCCACGCGGCGGAAACAAAATTCCAGCGCGACGATTCGGAAATTTTTTCCGCCTCGGCGATGCGTTTGCTTCGCTTGCCCATCGTTTCAATCGGAATATCAAAATTCACCGAGGGCGCCCACGGCGACGGAACCAGCGTTGTGGAATTGTAAGACGGCGTGATGGCGAGCGTGGGATTGGGGCGACCACCGGCGGTTTTCAGGCCGGCCTCGGCGCTGCCCATCGTGGCCGTGACCAAGGTCTTCGGCATGCCGGACGAAGTCGTGGGCGTCGTTCGCATCTGGGAAGAAGAGCGTGGGGTTCACTGGGGTGGCCGTCTGGGCGTTCACCCGGACTTTCGCCGGAACGGCACCATCGGCTCGGGGCTCGTGCGCCACGCCGTCTGCACCGCTGTGGTGCTATCGGGCACATCGCCCCAGGGGAAGGAAGTGGAGATGCCGCCGCGTGCCGCGAACTCCCATTCCGACTCGGTGGGAAGGCGAT
>JBEEMY010000044.1:0-9279 GCA_041192415.1 Verrucomicrobiota bacterium
GCGGGCGCGTAGGCTTTCCAACTGGAAATCTCGCCCTTGCGCGATTGCCGCGTGGAAAACCCGACATGCACCGCCTGTTGCACCGCCTGATAAATCGTGTCGGTGTCGAGGCCGAGCATCGCGCCGATGCCGGCGGCGGCGGACGGACAAAGATGCGCGATGTGATCCTTCTTGTGCTCGTGCAGACAGATCGCGCGCACGAGGTCCATCTGGATTTCGTAGGCGACGATGAGTCCGCGCAGCAGTTGTGCGCCGGTGCAACCGCATTGCTGTGCCACAGCCAGCAACGGCGGGATGTTGTCGCCGGGATGCGAATAATCCGCCGCGAGAAACGTGTCGTGCATGTCGAGTTCGCGCACGGCGACGCCATTGGCCCACGCGGCCCACTCGCAATCAAAACGCTGCTTGCTCGCCAAACCGAATAACGCCGCGCCCTTCGCGCGCGGATGCGCCAGCGCCTGTGTGCGAGCATTTACAACGGGAGTGCGGTTGATGGCGGCGATGGCGACGGAGGCGTTATCAATGATGCGGTTCGCCACCATCTCGCCCGCCGCAGAATCAATCGCCGCTTTGTCGGTGGCGACGGACGCAATTTTCCAAGCGAGTTGTTCCGTCTTCGGCAACGGAATTTTCGATGGATAAACTTTGACGTGGTGGGTGATCATTAAAAAATTGTAGCAGCCGACGTGAGGAGGCTCTAAATAAATCCCGGAGGTTGGGCCTCCTCGCGTCGGCTGCTACGAGGATAATTACCGTGCCAGATCGTTCGATTGTTTCACGAAGTCATCGCCGCTCCATTCGCCGTCGGCCTGCACCATTTTCTTAGGCGCAGCCGCCGCAGCTTTTTGCGCGGCCTTGCGTTCGGTCTGGCGCTTGACGAGATCGGCGTGCGTGGTGAAATACGGCAGCGCCTTGCCTTTGAAATCGGCGAGCGTCTCGAACTTGTGTTTGTCCATGAACGCGAGCAGTTCGTCGCACATGGGCTTGACCATTTCGTAGCCGAACTTCATCACGCCGGTGCAGACTTGCACGGTGTCGCCACCAAGCAGGATGAATTCAGCGGCGTCCTTGCCGCTTTCCACACCACCGATGGCAGAGAGAGAGCGATCAGGAAATTCGCTCTGAATCAACTTGGCAACTTCCATGACCATGCGGAGCGCAATCGGTTTCACCGCGCGCGAGGAATAACCACCGGGCGTGGTATAACCTTCCACGCTTGGCTCAGGGCGGAGCGTGTCGAGGTTAACGCCGATGACGCTACGAATCGTGTTGATGGTCGCGATCCCCGTCGCGCCACCACGCAACGCTGCGCGGCTTGGGTCTTCAATGTGCGTTATGTTTGGCGTCATCTTCGCCCAGAACGGAATCTTCGACGCGCCTTTCACCCAACCACAAACTTCTTCGAGGATGTCCGGGTCCTGGCCCATCGCCGCGCCCATCTTGCGTTCGGGCAACCCGTGCGGGCAGGAAAAATTTAATTCAAACGCGTCCACGCCGCAGGCTTGCGAGCGCTCGACGAGTTCGACCCAACGGCCTTTCTCATACTCTTCCATGATGCTTGCGATGAGGATGCCTTCGGGGTGCATCTGCTTGCACTTCTTGAATTCATCCTCCCAAATCTTGAACGGGCGGTCGCTGATGAGTTCGATATTTTCCCAGCCGATGACTTCCTTGCCGTCGGTGGAATGCAGCTTGCCGTAGCGCGGCGTGACGTTGACAACTTTGCTCGCGTCAAGCGAAACGGTTTTGGCGATGACCGCGCCCCAACCTTCCTTGAAAGCGCGAGAGATGACGTTGAGATTGGTTCCCGGCGGACCGGATCCAATGATAAATGGATTGGGCAGTTTAAGTCCGTCAACTACGGTGGCTAGTGTGGGCATACGTTTAATTCCTTGTTAATCGTTCGCAACTTTTAACTCGCTTTGCCGCCGTTGGCTACAATAATTTTGCACAAAAGGAAAAATAACATCGGCCATGAATACATTGCTGAACCCCAAACGCACCGTTGCCGAGCTAAAAGAACTCCGCTCCCTCACCGGCGATGAGAACGGCGCGCAACGTGTCGCCTTCACACCGATGTGGGTGAAGACGCGCGCGTGGCTGCGCGAAAAACTGGCGGGACTTCCCGTTGAAACACACACCGACGCAGCGGGAAATTTCTGGGCAACCTTGCGCGGCGAATCGGAAAAATCTCTACTCATCGGCGGCCACATGGATTCCGTGCCGAATGGTGGTTGGCTCGATGGCTGCCTGAATGTTGTGGCTGGCGTGGAGATTCTGCGCCGCATCAACGCGCAATACTCCGGCAAGCCGCCCGTCACGATTCGCCTCGTGGATTGGGCGGATGAAGAGGGCGCGCGGTTCGGGAAAAGTTTATTCGGCTCGTCTGCTTGTTCCGGCAATTTGAATTTAGACGAGGCGCGCGGCTTGAGGGACAAGAACGGAATCGTTTTGCCCGACGCATTAAAAAATGTCGGCATAGATTTCGAGCGCGTGAAAGATTCCGGCGTGGAATTAAAAAACGCCGCCGCGTATCTGGAATTGCACATCGAGCAAGGGCCGGTGCTTTTGGATTTGGATTTGCCACTCGGCGCGGTGCTGGGAACTTTTGGCGTCGAGCGACACGCCATCACGTTTCACGGACAGGCCGCGCACTCTGGCAGCACGCCGATGAACCGGCGCAAGGATGCCTTCCTCGCCGCCGCCAAGATGAGTTCCGAGATTTACAAGATCGCCGAGCGCAGCGGGAACGGCGTTTGCACCATCGGCTCATGCACGACCAAGCCTGGCATCGTCACCAGCGTGGTTGAAGAATGTCGAATCACTTTAGACCAACGCCATCTGGATTCAGCCAAGCTCGCGACGATGCTCGCCGAAGCCAAAGCCGCCAGCGAAAAATTTGCGAAGGAAGGCAACGTGAAAGTCTCGTGGGAACGCCTCTGGAAAATCGCGCCGCGCCCGTTCAACGACGAACTCATCGCGCTGTGCGATGAAGCCATCGGCGAGACTTGCGGCAAAGTTCATCGCCTGCCGAGCGGGCCGTTGCACGACGCCGCTGAAGTCGCAGCGGCGGGCATTCCAACCGTGATGATGTTTGTTCAAAGCTTGCACGGCATCAGCCACAACAAAATCGAAGACACCAAGGAGGAACACTTGGAGCAATGTGTCATCGCCTTCGACACGCTGGCGGAGAAGACGCTGCGGTGGATTCAGAAACAGCTTTGAACCGTTTCCTACCACGGCATGGGCTGGCTCGCATCCATCACAAATTATTTTTCGGCAAAGCCCAAGCCGGAGCATCTGCGGCGCGGTGAACTGGGCGAGCGCGCGGCGAAAAAGTTTTTGCAGAAGGCCGGGCTGAAATTTCTCACGGCCAACTTCCGTTCGGAGCGCGGGGAGATTGATTTGATTTTCCGCGACGGCGATTGCCTCTGCTTCGTTGAGGTGAAGACGCGTTCGTCAGAAGAATGGTCGCGCCCGGCCGATGCAGTGGATGCGCGGAAGAAAAAACTGCTCTCGCAGACGGCGCTGGATTACCTGCGGCGGCTGAAAAATCCGGCGGTGAAATTCCGCTTCGACATCGTGGAGGTGCTGCTGCGCGACGGCGCGGTGCGCGAGGTGCGGCATCTGCCGAATTCATTCGCGCTGGCCAAACCGTATCGCTACGCGTGAAGTATTTGCTTGCGCCAACAGGTGAACAGGCAGAACTATTCACCAATCACTTATGGAATGGAACTGGCATAGCACGATAAATATTTTTTTGCTCATCCTCGTCGTGGGCTTTGTGATCTGGCTTTTCATTTATTCGTTCAAGAACAGTGAATCCCCGGGGCTGTTGATTTTTAAGTGGGGACTGACGTTGCCGATTGCAATTTTTTTGTGGCTTAAAATCGGGCCAATGATTCCGCAAGGCGGCGGTCAAACAATCGGAGGAATGCTGATTGCGGCGGCGGGCATGGGGGTCATCGCCTTGCTCTGGCGGGGAAGCCTGATTGAAAGTGTTGTCAAACCGTTCATCTCAATTATTGACGGCGGCAGCGAGCGGCCGGATGACAAACCGTTTTATTCCATCGCCAACGCCAAGCGCGGCAAGGGCGATTATCCGGCGGCTATCGCGGAGGTTCGCAAACAGATGGTTAGATTTCCCACCGACTTCGAGGGCATCATGCTCATCGCCAGCATTCAGGCGGAGAATCAAAACGATCTGGCGGCGGCGGAAAATACGCTCAATAAATTTTGCGCGCCGGCGAAAGCTCCGGAGAAACAAGTCGCCGCCGCGTGGACGACGTTGGCGGATTGGTATTTGAAAGTCGGCGTGGACGTGGATTCGGCGCGGGCTTCGTTGGAAAAAATTATCGCGCGTTATCCGGGAACGGAGCTGGCGCTGAAGGCGGAGCAGCGGCTCGCGCATCTGGACGACGTGGAAAAACATTTGCTGGCCAAGCATGACCGGCAGCGCATCGCGGTGCCGCAGGGCGTGCACAATGTCGGGTTGCGCGACTCGTCGGAACTGTTGAAGCCGAAGGAAATTGAGCCGGGCAAACTCGCGGCAGCTTACGTCCAGCAACTGGAATCGCATCCGCATGATTCCGAGACGCGCGAGAAGCTGGCCACGATATATGCGCGGGATTTTCAGCGGCTGGACTTGGCGACGATGGAACTGTCGCAACTAATCGACGAGCCGCGTCATTCGCCCAAGCAGATTACGAACTGGCTGAATATGCTGGCGAATTATCAGTTCGAACTCGGCGCCGACCAAGCGACGGTGCGTGCCACGCTGGAGCAAATCATCGAACGCTTTCCCGATTTACCACTGGCGGAAACCACGAAGCGCCGATTGGAGCGACTCAATGGCGATTTCAAAGGCAAAGAAAAAACGCCGGGCGTGGCGCTCGGCGTTTATGAACAGAACATCGGCCTGAAATACGGCGGGCCGAAAAAACCTTCTTAATGCGCGGAGAGTTCCAGCGCGATTTCTTTTTCCAATTGGTGAGTGAGTTCCACATCGCTCACGCCCCACGTTGAACGCGCCTGCACGTCCACCTGCGAGGTGCGCTGATCCACCGCCATGACGCGCACCCAGACCTTGCGGTCGTTCACGCGGCCTTGCAGCGAGCGGACGTTGTTGGTGTTGTCGTGCGGGATGTATTCGGTGAGCAGCACGCCGTTCTTTTGCACGACGGCGATGGCGGATTGATACACCTGATCCACGGTGCGGTTGTAACGGCCGGCCACGGAGTCTTTGCTCCAGGTGATGGCGAGGGCGTTGGAATCGGTGACGGTTTTGACGCAGCCGGTGGCAGCGATGGCGGCCACGGCGAGCACGGAGAAAATTTTCAATTTCATAGCGGCGACAATCAAACGCGAAATGCCGTGAACGTCAAGCAAGTTCGGCGCGTCCCCATTTGGAGTGCGGCGACGTGTCTCCCAGTTACAAAGCGCGGTCATGCCCGCGCACTCCAAAACTCGGACACTGTAGCAAGTTCGGCAAAAAGGTATTTTGCAACTTTCGCCGTTCGCCGGTTTTTGGATAATAGTCTTTATGCCGCAGTTTTCTTACAAAGCCCGCAAACGTTCCGGCGAACTCGTCGAGGGCGTGCTCGAAGTGCCGGATCGTTCCGCCGCGCTGGCGCAAATTCAGCGCAGCGGTCTCTTCCCCATTTCCGTGACGGATGCCAAGGGCGGCGGCGCGGCCAGCGCCAAAGGCAAGGACAAGGCGGTCAACCTCGCGTCGTTTTTGCCGCCGTCGCTGGCGGCGCAGTTGAACAAGCAGCGCAAACCGAAGATGCAGGAGCTGGCCACGTTCACCACGCAGCTCGCGAACTTGCTGAACTCCGGGATGCCGCTCACGGTGGCGTTGAACAGCATGACGCATCTCGCGACGAAAGGAATTCCCGCCGAAGTAAGCCGGGGTTTGAAGCAGGAAGTGACGGAAGGCCGCTCGCTCTCGGACGCGCTGGTTCGCCAGCCGGTGATTTTTTCAGAGCTTTACGTCAACATGGTGCGCGCGGGTGAAACAAGCGGCAAGCTGGTGGAAGTGCTGCGGCGCATGGCGACAAGTCTGCAACAATTCTCCGACGTGCAGGCGAAGTTCAAGTCCGCGATGATTTATCCCGCGCTGGTCATCTCGGTGGCCTTGATGCTGGTGGTGCTCTTCATGACGGCGGTGATGCCGAAGTTTGTAGAAATTTTCAAGGGCTTCGACATCGAACTACCGTTGCCGACGAAATTTCTCATCGGGTGCAGCCATGTGTTCACGACGTATTGGTGGCTGCTGATTTTTGTGGTGCTGGCGCTGGCGGTGTTGTTTCACCGCTTCAAGACCAGCACGGCGGGCAAGCGCAAGATGGACGGCTGGCGCTTGAACGCGCCGGTGTTTGGAAACGTGGTGAAGGTAAATTTGTTCGGCCAGTTCACGCGCACGCTGGGCACGTTGCTGCACAACGGCGTGCCGGTGTTGATGGCGTTGAAAATCACCGAGCAAGTGATCCCGAATGTGTTCATGAAGGAAGCCATCGCCAAAACGCGCGAGGCGGTGACGGACGGCAAGACGCTCGCGCAACCGTTGGCCGCGAGCAAAATGTTTCCGCAGCTCATGGTGGACTTGGTGCGCATCGGCGAGGAAACGGGCGACGTGCCCGGCTCGCTCAACAACCTTGCGGACACTTACGAGAAGGAACAGGAAATCGCGCTGCGTGTGATGAGCGATTTGATTGGCCCGGCGTTGATCATCGTCATGGCCGTGGCGGTGGGCTTCCTGATGATGAGCTTGTTCCTGCCGATGTTCCGGCTGATCTCGTCCATCAAATGAAACTGCCATTTGCCATTTGCCAATTGCCGATTTCAAACGCCGCGTCGGTTGCTGCCAATCGGAAATCGGAAATCGGAAATCGGAAATCTTCTGCTTTCACCCTCATCGAAATCATGGTGGTCGTGGCCATCATCGGCCTCGTGTGCGCGATGGGTATGCCGGCCATCATCAAGGTGCTGCAAAAGGAAGGCATGAGAAAAGCCATCAGCGATGTGACCGACGTGTGCGCCTCGGCGCGTGCCAAAGCCATCATCACCCAGAAAACCGTGGCGGTAGTTTTTCATCCGGGCGAAAAAACATTTGCTGTGGATGGCGGTGGGGCGGGGCAAGGCTCAACCTACGTCAGCCACTCCAAGCTGCCGGACAACGTGGACTTTGCCATGCTCGACATCAACCAGCAGGACTACGGCGCGTCGGAATGGGCGCGCGTTAATTTTTTTCCGAACGGAACCTGCGACGAATTGGTGGTGGTGCTGCATGACCGGAGTAACTGGCGCAAAATCTCGCTGGAGTTCGCCACCGGCCATTCCCGCGTGAGCGACGTGGACCGATGAAAATAAATTTTTCCAACCGGAAACTGCGCCGCGCTTTTTCACTCCTTGAAGTGATGATCGCCATCGGCATTTTGTTCATGGGCACGTTTGCCATCCTCGGGCTCATCTCCACCTCGTTGAGCAACGCGCGGCGGCTGCAACGTCCGCTGGTGGATGCCAGCGCGCTCGCCTCGCAGCTTTCCATCACGAACAAACTGGTGGAGGGAGTTTATTCCGGCAACCTTGGCGACCTGCTTGGCAAGGCTTACAACGATTACAAATGGACGGGGGAAATCATCGAAGTGCAGTCGAATAAATTATTCCGAGCCGATTTTATCATCCAAAGCACGCGCAGCCAGGATGTCATCTCGCGCACCACCACATTGCTCTACCGCCCGGAATCACCGCCCGGCAGCCTAGACGGAGGAGGTATTGGCCGATGAAATTTCCGCAAAAAAATAATTTGCGCCGTGGCTTCACGCTCATTGAAATCATGGTGGCCATCGCCATTTTCATGATGGTCATGGCGGCGATTTATTCGACGTGGGCGCTCGTCACCAAAGCGTCGCAGGTGGGTTTGTCCGCCGCCGCGCAGGCGCAACGGCAGCGCGTGGCGCTCCGCACCATCGAGGACGCGCTGATGTGCTGCCAGTCGTTCCAAGCGTCGCAGGAGTATTACAGCTTCATCGTGGCGAACGGCAACGCCCCGGTGTTGAGCTTCGCCTCGCGCGTGCCGGACATTTTTCCGCGCAACGGAAAATTCGGTGATTTTAATTTGCGCCGCCTGACTTTTTCCATCGAGGCCGGTGAAGGCGGCGACAAAGTTCTCGCGCTCCGCCAAAATCCCATCCTGATGGACATGGATCCGGAAGAGCAAAAAAACCCGCTCATCCTCGCGCGCAACGTGAAGTCGTTCGCCGTGGAATGTTGGGACACCAACCAGCTCGACTGGGTGACGGAGTGGGACAACACCAATTCCATTCCGCCCATGCTGCGCGTGGGCATCGTCCTCGGCGGCAACACGGAGGCAGGCAACAACGCGCCGGAAATTTCCGTCGTCCGCGCATTCTCGATGCCGGCGGGCATGATGCCAGCGGTCGTGCAACGTCCCGGCGGCGGCCCCGGCGGGGCGGGTGGCCCGGGCGGAATCAACGGCCTCAAACCACCTTCAGGACGGCGATGAAAATTTTCCTCTGCAAAAAAAAATCCGGCATGGCCGTCATCGTTGTTCTGGTGGCGGTGACGGTGTTGACGATTCTCGCCGGTGCGTTTGCCTACGCGATGAAGATTGAGACGCGCCTCGCCGCCAATGCCAACAACGACGAGCAAATGCTTTGGCTCGGCCGCGCGGGCGTGGAACTGGCGCGCTACGTTATTTCGCTGGAGAACGGACTGCCTTACGACGCGCTTAATCAAATTTGGGCGGGCGGGCCGGGCGCGGGCGCGGAGACGAACAGCGCGTTGATGGGGTTGTCATTGACTGATTATCCCGTCGGTGAAGGCAGCGTTTCCATCAAGATCATTGACCTCGAACGGAAGGTGAACGTGAACACCGCGACGCCGCCGTTGCTCACGCAAACGTTGACCGCGATGGGTGTGGATGCGGGCGATATTTCCGTAGTGGCCGATTCCATCCAAGACTGGATTGACAAGGACGATGCGACGTTGCCCGGCGGCGCCGAGAGTGATTATTACCAAGGCATGAACCCGCCGTATTACGCCAAGAACGCGCCGATTGACGACATCGCCGAACTCATGCTCATCAAGGGCGTGACTAGGGCAATGTTCAAAGGTGGCGCGGAAACGAATTCGATGGGCGCAAATTTTCAGCGTCACAAACTCGGCTTTGGCAACGCCCCCGGACAGCAACCGAGTTACGAGTTTGGCTTGCAGGATGTGTTCACGCCGTTCGGCTCCGGCAAAATCAACATCAAC
>JBEEMY010000045.1:0-9237 GCA_041192415.1 Verrucomicrobiota bacterium
GTCGAGGCCGAGCTTGTCGAGGCTGGCGGACAAATTGGATTTGTCCAAAACGCGCAGCACAATTTTTTCGCCATGAACGGTCGGCAAAATGGAGACGCGCAAATCAAAATCTTTGCCGCTGACTTTCACGCGCATACGCCCGTCTTGCGGCAGGCGGCGCTCGGCGATGTCGAGGTTCGACATGATCTTGAAGCGCGAGATGAGCGCGAGCTGCATCTGCTTGGGCGGCGGCGTGGCATCAACCAGCACGCCGTCAATGCGGTAACGCAAGCGGAGAGATTTCTCGAACGGCTCCAGATGCACGTCGCTGGCGCGGTCTTTGATGGCCTGCAAGACGACAAGGTTGGCGAGCTTGATGACGGGCGCTTCCTCGCTGGACGCAGCGAGGGCGTCGAGGTTGACGTCGTCCATGGACTCCTTGACGGATTCGATGTCGTCGCCGCCCTCCGCGTCACTGCGTTTTTGCGCGTCCTGGATGATGTCCTCCATCGAACCGCTCTTGGCGGCATCAATGGCTTGGAGTTTTTCCATGATCGCCTTTTCCGAGGCGATGAGCGGGGAAACCTCCATCTTGGTCGTGCGCTTGACGTCGTCGAGGGCGAGGACGTTCAACGGGTCGGCCATCGCGAGGAATAATTTATTGTCCAACCGCGAAAGGGGAACGACCTTGTGGTTGTGCGCCATGTCGCGCGGAATCAATTCCACCACTTCGGGAATGATGCTGACGCGCGCGAGATTCACAGGCGGAACGTTCAACACGCGCCCCATGCAGACCGCAAGATCCTGGTCGCTGACGTATTGCTTGTCTTTATCAACGAGCAATTTTACCAGCCGCGCGCCTTCCTTTTTCTGGCGCTCGAGCAGTTCTTCAATCTGCCCCGCGCTCAACAACCCGTCCTCAACGAGGGCGTCGGCGATGCGTTCGGCGAATGACTTTACTTTGGCCATATCAGCGGAATGCCTTGCGGAGATTGATGACGAGGTCGCTCGGGGTCGTGAGATACCACAGCAAACGGTGCGTGGTCGCCTCGGAAAGTTCCTTCGCCGCCTGCTGGTTAAACGGGTTCGCCGTCGCCACCAGAATGGCCTTGCTCATGCGGTCGAACGGCAGCACGCACCAGCGCCGGCAGACTTCCGCCGGAAAACCGCGCGCCAAATCCATGTCCATGTCGTAGCGTTCCAGCGGCAGAAACGGCGCGCGCGACTTGTCGGAAATCAGCTTCAGCGATTTCTCAATCTGCATCACGCCCTTCTCATGCAGCGTCTGGATGAACGGTTCGATGACATCCGTCGGCGGCGTGTTCAAATCCACGTTGCGCCAACACAAATCGAAATCGCCCGCCGTGATGAGTTTGCTATCAACGTAAATTTTATAGAGCGACTTCCGCCCGTCATCCATCTCCGCCGCAACCAACGGCTTGGCCGCCGCTGTTTTCCGCATCTGGATGGTGTCCGATCCCGGCGAAGCTTCCGGCGTGGATTGCACCGAGGCATTGTTCGCCTTGGATTCAATCTGCTCCAGCGCCGCGCGCACATCCTTGTCATCGGGACGCCGCTGCAAGACCGTTTCGTATTCGAGAATCGCCGAGGAAAGCTGCCCCTGCTGCAAGTAAGCCTGCGCAATGCGCTTCGAGGTATTGACCACGTCATCCTCGCGTCCGAGTTTGGAATAGGCCTCCTTGAGAATTTCCAGCGACTGCGTGTCCGAGGGCTGCGACTGCACGATGACTTCAAACATCTCAATCGTCTGCTGCAATTGAGCTGCCTCACCTGAATTTAATGTCGTCGCTGCCATGCGTAAATTGTTCCTGCCGTCGCCCGCCAAGTTAGTTAGCCCGCGCCATCAAAGCAACCCAAAGTAAAACGCTTGTGCCCTTCAACCCATCGGCAATTCCCGCCAAAACTTCAACCCGAACTTCCGCCCGCAACGGGCTGGCGGCAATTGGTCGGCAGAACCAATTAAAAATCCCCGCCACCGCGCTTTTGCTTTCAGCCAGCGCTGCTTCCTGCTAAAAATTTCCGCGTGGAGAAGCCCAACCCCGTCATGACCCCTGCCCCCGGCGAACGCCTGCTGCGCTTCGTCGGCGATAAAATCATTTTTCAACTCCTCGCTGAAAATTCCAGCGCGCATAAAAATTGCTCGGCCCGCCTCCGCACCAATCTTGGCCGCGCCGCCGCCCGCCGTGCGGAAATTATTTCCGCTGGCGGCAATTCCGCCGTCGTCACCAACTCCTCGTGGCGCGACGTGCCGATGCAACGCACCGCCGATGGCTGGCAGATTGAACTCCCGCTCGCCGAGGTCGGCTTCTTCCAAGCCAAGGCGTATCTGCTCGACGAAAAAAACTGGCAGCACTGGCCGGACGGCGCAGATGTGGGCGTCTCCGTGCATCCGAATTTCGCCCGCACCGCCAACACCATTTACTGCGCCTTCACCCGCTTGTTTGGCGCAACGAAAAACCTCGCCAGCACCGCCGATGAAAAACTGGAAGCGCAATTGAAAGCGCTCGAAGCCCAAGGCTACGCCACGCTACCGCCGTCCGGAAAATTCCGCGACCTAGCCAAACAACTTCCGCACATCGTCCAAAAACTTGGCTGCCGCATCATCCATTTGCTGCCCGTGCATCCCACGCCCACAACCTACGCGCGCTTCGGACGCAGCGGCAGCCCGTATGCCGCGCTCGATTTGACTGCCGTTGACCCAGCGCTCGTCGAGTTCGACAAACGCACCACTGGCATTGACCAATTCTGCGAACTAACTTCCGCCGCCCATTCGCTTGGCGCGAGAATTTTCATCGACATCGTCATCAACCACACCGGCTGGGGCTCGACCTTGCAGGAAAATCATCCGCAATTTTTTCTGAAAAAACCGGACGGCGAATTCGCCAGCCCCGGTGCGTGGGGAACTGTCTGGGAAGATTTGGTGGAACTCGAACAGCACGACGTGAAGCTGTGGGACTTGATCGCCGACTCGCTACTCGTCTGGTGTCGGCGCGGTGTGGATGGTTTTCGTTGCGATGCTGGCTACAAAGTTCCCACCGCTGCGTGGCAATACATCATCGCCCGCGTGCAGGAAGAATTTCCCGAAGCCATTTTTCTCCTCGAAGGCCTCGGCGGTTCGTGGGTCGCCACCGAAAGTTTGCTCACCGAAGGTGGAATGCAATGGGCCTACTCCGAGCTATTCCAAAATTATTCCGGCAAAGAAGTTGCGTGGTATCTCGATTACGCCAACCGCCAGAACGAACGCATCGGCAGCTACGTTCACTACTCCGAAACACACGATAACAGCCGCCTCGCCGACAAAGGCCGCGCGTGGTCACTCCTGCGAAATCGGCTGTGCGCCCTCACCAGTCCGAATGGCGGATTCGGTTTCACCTGCGGCGTGGAATGGCTCGCCGCCGAAAAAATCCGCGTCCACGGCAACACCGGCCTGAACTGGGGCGCCGCTGAAAACATCGTCCCCGAACTCGCGCAACTCAACGCGCTCATCTCCGACCATCCGTGTTTTTTCGACAGCGCAAAACTCACGCGCTTGAGCGCGCCCGACTCGCCAGTTTACGCCCTGCTCCGCGAATCGGCGGAAGGAAAAGATTCGGTTTTAATTTTGGTCAATACGGACGAGGTGAACTCCAACCTGTTTGCGCTCGCACCCGACCATTCCAAAATTCAAGTTTCAAAATTCAAGTTTGCGCTGCTGGGCGGACTGCATCCACTACTCGACCGCCAAAGTGGTGAAATTATTTTACCCCTCGCAGCGGGGGCAGTTCATTGCCTCGCGCCGACGGAAAAGCCCGTGGGCTTGAGTGGCGATGCTTACCGCCGCGACCGCGCCCAAGCGGCTTGGGCCTTGCAATCATTAAGCCAAATCGCCCACGCCGAAACCCTTGACGACCTCGACTGGCGCTGGCTGGCGCAACAAGTCGAGCGTTCACCAAAAAATTTCCTCGCTGCCGCCAGTGAGTTCACCGCCCGCAACGGAAAAACCGCCCTGCCGGAATTGCTGGCTGAAGTGGCCGCCCGCAACGTTTTCCCGCGCGTCGTTGAATGGACTTTGCTCGACGCCCACCGCATCACCCTTGTGCCTCCCGGCCACTGGCTGCTCGTGGAAGACAGCGCGCCCTTCCGCGCCAGTTTGGAAATCCAAAATCCAAAATCTAAAATCCAAAATTCGGCTACCCACGTTCAATCCATTGCCGTCGGCGACCGCCACATCGCGTGTTTTGCTCCGCGCAACTCGGCAGCGGAAACTGAATTGCTTTTGGAACGTCACGCCGCGACTGCGCAAAAAATTTCCGCCGCCATCCGCTTTCTCGCCACCGAACCAAATTCACGCATCACGCATCACGCATCACGTCCCACCGATCTGGTTTTGCTCACGAACAATATCGGCGGCATGGCGCGGTTATGCGTGGATTTTGGGCGCGTGAATTCCAAATACGACTGCGCACTCGCAGCCAGCCTGAATCCCACCGTGCCGGTAGATCGCCACGTTTTTGTGAAGCGCCTGCGTGCCTGGGTGAACGCCGATGGATTTCTTTCACCGCTGGACTTCAAAAGCCTCGCGGCGTTTCAAGCTGGTTCGCCCGCCGTCTGGAATTTCGTGGCGAACGCCGGCGACGGTCGCACTGTGGAAATCGAACTACGCGCTGAAATGGTCGAAGGCCACAACACCACCGTCTTCCACTTCAGTCGGCCCACGGAAAAACTGGCGGTCGGCAAACAGTTGCCCGCCGCTGCCGATGTGCGCCTGACCGTGCGCGTGGACATTGAAGACCGAAATTTTCACAGCGAGACGAAGCGGAACGATGGCGCAGATTATCATTTCGCGGCGAACACGCACGTTTTGCCCCATCACGCATCACGCATCACGCATCAGACCGGCTTCGCCTTCACGCCTGCGAGTGACCGCCAACTCCGCGTCATTGCCGATGCCGGTGAATACCATCCGCAACCGGAATGGTGTGAGAACATCCCCCACCCCGTCGAACAGACGCGCGGCCAAACCGGCAGCGGCGATGCCTACAGCCCCGGCTGGTTTGAGATTCCGCTGGCAAAAGGTGCGCACGCAACGCTGATGCTCACGGCAGAACCGCAACGTGCTTCCGGCATCCTGCCGGAAGATAAAACCCGCCGGCTGGAAGCCGACAGCACGTTCGCGGAACAGCTCACCACCGCCGCCAAGCAATTCGTCGTGCGCCGCGATGCGGGTAAGACGGTCATCGCCGGTTATCCGTGGTTTCTCGATTGGGGGCGCGACTCGCTCATCTGTGCGCGCGGCCTGCTCGCGGCGGGCATGACGAATGAAGTGAGGCAACTGCTGCTGACGTTCGCCAAGTTTGAGAAAGACGGCACTTTGCCCAACACCATTCACGGCAACGATGTTTCCAATCGCGACACCAGCGACGCGCCGCTATGGTTTGCGGTGGTCTGCGAGGAATTTTCGCATCACGCATCACGCATCACGCATCACGATTTTTTCGCCACGCCTGTTGATGAAACCGGCCGCACGCTGCTCGACGTGCTGACGAGCATCGCGGAAAACTATTCACGCGGCACACCGAACGGCATCCGCATGGACGCTGATTCCGCGCTCATCTGGAGCCCGAGCCATTTCACTTGGATGGATACGAACTTTCCCGCCGGCACACCGCGCGAAGGGTATCCCGTCGAGATTCAAGTGTTGTGGATCCGGCTGCTGCGGTTGCTGGAAAAAATTTCCGCCGCCGCCGACCAGAAAAAGTGGCACGCGTTCGCCGTTCAGGCGACGGCATCATTTGAAAAATATTTCTGGCTTGAGACACAAGGCTGGTTTGCCGATGTGCTTATCGCCAAGCCGCGCGTGATTGCCCGTGATGCGACGGCGAGCGATGCGTTGCGGAGCAATTGCCTGTTCGCCGTCAGCCTCGGATTGGTGACGGGCGAACGCGCCAAACGTTGCGTGGAGGCGGCGCAGAAATTTCTCATCGTGCCGGGCGCGCTGCGTTCGCTCGCGCCGCTGCCGGTGGCTGTGCCGCTGGCGATTTACGGCAATGATGGACGACTGCTGAACAATCCGCCGGAGCCGTATTGGCCGCGCTACGAAGGCGACGAGGACACACGCCGCAAACCCGCGTATCACAACGGCACAGCGTGGACCTGGACGTTCCCAACTTTTTGCGAAGCGCTGGCGGCGGCGTGGGAATTTTCGCCGGAAGCCGTGGCGGCGGCGAAAAGCATTCTCGGCAGCTCGGAAAAATTATTGAACGAAGGCTGCCTCAGCCAGTTGCCAGAAATCCTCGACGGCGACGCGCCGCACACGCAACGCGGCTGCGATGCGCAGGCATGGGGTGTGACGGAGGCTTTGCGCGTCTGGAAGTTGTTGAAGTAAATTCTAAAAATGTCGGAGCGCGGAATGGCTTGCCGAAAAGCTATCCGCGCTCCGTTTTTGTATCCCCACAAAATTCTCGGCGGCGTGCTCGGGCGCGAAATTAATTCGCAACCGAGGACGACGACGAGAACGAGGAGGATTCTGTCAGTCGGGTTTTCATGCGGCGATGATTTCGCGGCTCGCCGCATAGATCCGCGCCTGCCGCTGGGCGTGGCGGACAGTTTCCGCCACCTTTTCCTCAAACAACACCGGAAATACCAGCAACGGGAACAGCGTGTTCCAAGCGAGTGCGGCGGCATCGTTCGCCGCGCGCCGGAGTGGGGCGTTGAGTTCGGGCGCACCAGTGCGGGCGAGTTGCCGGGCGAGCAATTCCGTTTTGAGCCGCTCGAAGTCGGTATTGAGCGCGGCGCGGAACGGAACCGGCGGCGTTGGCCGCAGTTCGAACCGTGTCTCGGGCGCAAATCTCGCCCGGAGTTTGTTTTCTTTCAGTTTCATAGTTTTCTTTCGGTTGTGGTTAAAAAGCAAAAAACCCGCGACTGCCTTGGGCAATCGCGGGTTTTTGAAAATTTCTTAAATCAGAATCTCACTCCCACGACGCCCAATGGACGGGAATAGCCCTGGCAAATGGCCATCCAGCCATTTACGGGCGCGTGCGTCTTCATTGATGTTGCGAACGTGGTTTTCATTTCTAACGTGGCATAGGAAAGCCGATACAACCCATTTTGTCAAGGTTGATGACGGGGCGCTTCAAATCACACCAACCGCGCGGTGAGCAGCATATCCGCGCCCAGTCGTCGCCATTTAACCGCGTCGAGCTGGATGACCTCGCTCAAACTTTTCACGCCGTCACCCGCCACACCTTTGCGCGCATCGCGACCGCCGAGAATTTTTGGCGCGTAAAAAAACGCCACCCGTTGCGCATGGCCGTCGAGCAGGAAAGAGGCGTTCACCTCGCCACCGCCTTCGACGAGCAGGCGCGCGATCATTTCAGTTCCAAGTTTTTTCAAGAGCCAGCGCAAATCAATTTTGGATTTGGCTGGCGGTGCCACCAGCACATTCACGCGCTTGGCCAGCGCGGCCACGCGCGTGTTTGGTGCGCGTCGGGAAACCACAATCGTCGTCAGCGCGGCAAATTCATCGCTCACCACCTTCGCCGCCAGCGGCGTGCGCGCCATGGAGTCCAGCACGATGCGGCGAATTGGCTTTGCCATCTTCCATCTTCCATCTTCCACCTTCGTCCGCACTGTCAGGCTCGGGTCATCCGCCAGCACCGTGTTCACGCCAACCAAGATTGCATCACTGCCTTGCCGCAATTTCATTCCAAACGCCCGCGCTTTTTCGCCGGTAATCCATTTGGATTCGCCGCTGGCGGTGGCAATTTTCCCATCCAAAGTCATCGCCGCTTTCACGGTGACGAACGGTGTGCGGCGGACAATCCAGTGGTTGAACGCGTCATTCAGTTCCTCGCAGGCTTGAGAAATTTTCTCGGACGCCGAGCGCCGTCCTGCGGACACCCTCTCCCCCAGTGGGGGAGAGGGACGGGGTGAGGGGGACTCATTGCCAATCGCGACAACCTCAACCCCGGCGCGTTTCAAAATCTTGAATCCTTTCCCTGCGTGTTGCGGATTTGGATCCGTCGTGCCGACAACAATTTTTTTTATTCCCGCAGCAATAATTGCATCCGTGCAAGGCGGCGTGCGGCCATGCGTGCAGCAAGGTTCCAGTGTGACGTAAAGCGTCGCGCCTTTGGAATTGTTCCCCCGTTTTTCCGCGTCGCGAAGCGCCTCGATTTCCGCGTGGGGCAGACCTGCCTTGCGATGCCAGCCGCGCCCGATAATTTTTTTATGCTTCACCAACACCGCGCCGACCATCGGGTTCGGCGAGGTTACACCAAAACCTTTTCGCGCGAGGCGCAGCGCAAGGCGCATGAATTGGATGTCTTCCATCGAGAAACTATTTTGCCACAGAGACACAGAGGTCACAGAGCAAATAAAATTCCAATCTCTGCGCGCTCTGTGTCTCTGTGGCTGAAATTATTTTCCGGACGCCGGCAGATAAATCACCCGCGTCGGCTGCGTGGGCGCGTAGGCGTTGCGCTGGACGATTTCTGCGCGGTTGAAACTTTTGTAATCCTTGATCGCCCCGACGTGCGCGAGGTTGACGTAGTTCCGCAGCACGCCGCTACCGGTCTTCGTGCAATCGCTGAAATGCGCCTCTTTGTAGCCAAGCCCGTTGCCAGAGAGATTCGAGGAAAAATATTTGAAGCCGGAAATTTTGTTCGTGTCGGCTGCATAATCGTGCAGCCAACCGAGGAAAATCACCGCATGACCGCCGCTCGGCGTGCTGCTGTAGCTCAAGAAATCTCCGGCGCGAGCTTCTTCAAAATTCGCGATGCGCTTACCCAGACCGTAGCTCGTCACCGCGCGCGCCTCGGAATCGCCTTTGCCTTCGACATACCAAAATTGCAGCGCGTTGAAGAGATCGTTAAACGTCATGCCGTTGAAATCATCGGCTTCGAGGCCGGACTGGATGTTGCGGAGTTTCATCGCGCGGATGAAAACTTCAAACGTGAAGCCGCAGCAATAGCTCACGCGCGAGCCGTCGGGATACGCTTTGGCCACGACCATGCCGTGATACCATTGATCCTGCGTGACGCCGTTGTAGATGTCGTATTCCCACGGTTTCCAACTGCAATGATACTGATACGAGCCGTCGAGCGGATAGCCGCTGATGACTTTGAGGACGAACGGATTCAGCGCGCCCTCGTCGTCGTTGGTGACGATGTCCTCGCGGGCGTAGGCTTTGGCAAGCGCCTTGTCCACGGGCGAGAACCCGCGTTCGTCCACCGGATAAACGCGCGGGATGTAAGTGGA
>JBEEMY010000046.1:0-9120 GCA_041192415.1 Verrucomicrobiota bacterium
TCATTGATAAAAGTCTCACGGCCGCACGCGCGCGGGAAGCGGCGCGCAAGGCTCGCGAAGCGGTTCGTAAATCCGCGCTGACCGGTGGCGGTTTGCCCGGCAAACTGGCGGATTGTTCTGACCGCGATCCGGCAAACACCGAGTTGTATATCGTCGAAGGTGATTCCGCCGGTGGCTCCGCGAAGCAGGGTCGCGACCGGAAATTTCAGGCGATTCTGCCGATTCGCGGTAAACTGATTAACGTCGAAAAAGCGCGGCTCGACAAAGTTTTACAGAACACCGAAATCCGCACGATGATCACGGCTATCGGCACAGGCATCGGTGACGGCGAAGGCGAAGGCGCGTTTAATCTGGAGAAACTGCGCTACCACAAAATCATCATCATGACGGACGCCGACGTGGACGGATCGCACATCCGCACTTTGTTGCTGACGTTTTTTTACCGCCAGATGCCGCAGCTCGTGAAGCAGGGCTTCGTGTATATCGCGCAGCCGCCGCTCTATTCCATCACGCGCAAGAAAAAGACTGATTACATTGACGATGATGTGCAGCTCAACCGGATTCTTTTGCAGAACGGCGTCGAGGAAGTGCGGTTGAAGAATCTCGCGGATGGAAAAGAATTCAACCCGAAGCAGCTCGAAGAAATTCTCACGCTGCTCGAATCGCTCGACAAGCACGCCACCCACATCAAGCGGCTCGGCGGTGATTTTGCGGATTACGTTGAGAAGCGCGCGAAGGACGGCACGTTGCCGCAGACGATGGTGAAAGTTCGTTCCGGCAACGACGAGAAGGTTCATTATTTTCTCACGGCGGAAGAAGTCGAAGAATTCAAGCTGGCGAACGCGGACATTTTTGGCACCGACACGGAAACCGAGCGCCGCAAAGACAGTCCCACGCGCCGCGCAAAAGTTTCCAATCTGCATCTGGAGAGCAAGGCCATCACGGATTTGCTCGGCAAACTTTTGAAGAAGGGTCTGGCCGTGGATCACTATGCCGCGCAAGACAAGCCGCTGTTTGAATTGTCCGAGGGCGAAGGTGAGCGCGCGAACGTCACGCCGCTGTTTTCGATTCCCGAAATTCTCGAAGGCGTAAAAAACGTTGGCAAAAAAGGCATCCAGATGACGCGCTTCAAAGGTCTGGGTGAAATGGACGCCAAAGAACTTTTTGAGACGACGATGAATCCGGTGAAGCGCAAGCTGCTCCGTATCGAACTTTCCGACGCGGTCGAAGCCGAAGAAATGTTCGTGACCCTGATGGGCGAAGAGGTCGCACCGCGCCGGGATTTCATCGTGGATAATGCGCTGAACGTCCGCAACCTCGACGTTTAATCCGACCGAAACAATTTTCCCCGAATCCGCATCATGCCAGACGAAACTGAATCCACACCACCAGTCCCACCGCAGCCGCCGGAACAACACGCGAGCGGCGGTGCTTACACGCAGGGCGAAAAAATTGCCAAGATCAATGTCGCGGACGAGATCAAGAACTCGTTCCTCGACTATTCGATGTCCGTGATTATTTCGCGCGCGTTGCCCGACGTGCGCGACGGATTGAAACCTTCGCAGCGGCGCATCCTTTATGCGATGCATGAGCTTTCGCTGTTTCCAGGGCGCAAGCCTTACAAGTGCGCGAAAATTTGCGGCGACACTTCGGGTAACTACCATCCGCACGGCGAAGCGGTGATTTATCCGACGCTCGTGCACATGGCGCAGCCATGGGCGATGCGCGAGAAACTCGTTGATGGCAAAGGCAATTTTGGTTCCGTAGAAAACGATCCGCCGGCGGCGATGCGTTATACCGAGGCGCGTTTGACGCACTTGGGCGCGGCGCTGATGCAGGACATGGACAAGGACACGGTGGATTTCGTTCCGAACTACGACGAGCGTCTCACCGAACCGAGAGTTTTCCCCGCCGCATTTCCGAACCTGCTCGTCAATGGCGGCACGGGCATCGCGGTCGGCATGGCCACGAACATGGCCCCGCACAATCTCGGTGAAGTCGTGGACGGCATTTGCGCGCAGATTGACAAGCCGGAAATCACGATTCCTGAACTGATGAAGTTCATTAAGGGCGCGGATTTTCCGACCGGCGGATTTCTCTGTGGCATCGAGGGCATCAAGAATTATTTCACCACGGGCAAGGGCAGCCTCAAGATTCGCGGACGCATCGGCGTGGAGGAGATGAAGGGCAACCGCGAGCAGTTGGTCATCACGGAAATTCCCTACAACGTCAATCGCGCCGGTCTCGAAGAACAGATCGCGAACCTCGTTAATGAAAAAATCATCACGGAAATTTCCGCAATGCGCAATGAGTCGGACGAGCATTGCCGCCTCGTCATCGAGCTCAAGCGCGATGCCAACCCGAAAGTCGTCATCGCCAAACTGTTTCAACACACACAGCTCGAAGTTTCCTTCAGCGTCAACGCGCTCGCGATTGATCATGGGCGTCCGAAGACACTCAATCTCAAAGAAATCATCCAGTGCTATATCGAGCATCGCCGCGAAGTGGTGTTGCGCCGCACGCGGTTTGAGTTGCGCAAGGCTGAGGAGCGCGCTGAGTTGCTCGAAGGCTACATCATCGCGCTGTCGAATCTGGATGAATTCATTCACATCATTCGTTCCAGCAAAACGCGCGACGAAGCGCGCGTGAAATTGCTGGCGTTCGAGTGGTCGCGCGACCAGGTGGAAAAATGGGGTGTGCTCATCCGCAGCGAGGCGCGCTTGGATGCGGGCCGTTACGCGTTGACCGAGCGGCAAGTGGACGCGATTCTGGAACTGCGTTTGTATCAATTGACCGGTTTGGAAATTGACAAGATTGACAAGGAATACAAAGCGTTGATCGAAGTCATCAAAGACTTGCTCGACATCCTCGCGAAAGAATCGCGCGTGATGGCGATCATCAAAGCTGAGTTGCTGGCGATCAAAGAAAAATACGCGACGCCGCGCAAAACGGAAATTGTTCCTGACGAGGGCGAGATTGCGATTGAAGACCTCATCGCAAATGAAGGCGTCATCATCACGCTCACGCACAACGGACTGCTCAAGCGCACGAACGTCAGCCAGTATCGCGCGCAGCGACGTGGTGGCAAAGGTGTCATCGGCATGACCACACGCGAAGGTGAGACCGAGGCGGACAATGATTTCGTGGAGCATCTTTTCACCGCGAGCACACATGATTATCTGATGTTCTTCACGAACAGCGGACGCGTGTATGTCGAGCGCGTGCACGAGATTCCCGACATGGGCCGCGCGGCGAAAGGTCGCAGCATCGCAAATTTGTTGGAACTGAAGGCGGACGAAAAGGTGGCCGCGCTCATTCGCATTTTGTCGAAGACCGATGCGGATCGGAAGGACGTGACGTGGTCGCAATCCGGCGAATTATTTTTTGCCACGCAGCAAGGAACGGTAAAGAAAACTTCGCTCAACGAATTTTCCAATGTCCGCAAAGGCGGCATCATCGCGATCGGTATTGACGCTGGCGATTCGCTGATTGACGTGAAGCTGACGCGCGGCAGCACCGGTGAAGGGGACCACGGCGACGACGTGGTGCTCATCACCAAGGAAGGCATGAGCATCCGCTTTCACGAAACCGATGTGCGCTCGATGGGACGCGCGGCGGGCGGCGTTCGCGGCATCAGTCTGGAACCGACGGATGCGCTCATCGCGGCGGCCATTGTCGTTACCGATTCCGCATTGCTGGTAGCCGGCGAGAATGGCATTGGCAAACGCACTGGCTTTGACGAATACCGCGTCCAAGCGCGCGGCGGCAAGGGCATCATCACGATGAAGACCGGCGATAAAACCGGCGGCGTGGTCGGCGCGCTCACGGTGAAAGACGCTGATGAAATTATGCTCATCACCGTCGGTGGCCAGATGGTTCGCATCGGCGTCGGTGGCATCCGCGAAGCGGGTCGCAACACGATGGGCGTGAAATTGGTGAACCTTGATGCAGGCGACAAGTTGCAGGCGATTGCCCAAGTCATCAGCGAAGAAGGCGCAGAGGTAGCGGTGGTTGAAGAGCCGGAAAAATAAATTGCGTTAAAAAAAAGAACGTATATTTTCCGCGCTTCAAATGAAAAAACCTATCGCAACCATCATGGCCGCTGCCGGAATTCTGGCGGCGTTTGCCGACACCAGCACCAACACCGGCGCGACGGGCACGCCCACGCCGGAGAAACAGTATCCGTGGGAGAGCAGCATCTCTGCCGGTTTGACCGTCACCTCGGGCAACAGCGATACAATCCTTGGCACACTCGCTGCGGGGAGCACGCGCAAAACGCCGGAGAATGAATTCAGCTTCGGTATTGATGCCGCCTACGGCAAGGCTAACTCCGTCAACAATCTGGAGACCTACCATGCGTTCGGCCAGTGGAACCATCTGTTCACCGACCGTTTTTTCAGCTACGTCCGCGCTGAATTTTTGCGCGACACCATTGCTGACTTGAACTACCGCATCTCGTTAAGCCCCGGCGTTGGTTATTACTTGATCAAGGGAACAAATACGACGCTGGCGGTCGAAGCCGGTCCGGGCGTGGTGTTCCGCGATCTCGGTGGCAACAGTGAAACCTACGCGACGCTGCGGCTGGCGGAACGATTTGAGCACAAGTTCTCGCCCGGCGCGCGCATCTGGCAGTCGTTGGAAATCTTGCCGCAAATTGACCGCTGGCAGAATTTCACCGTCAATGCCGAACTCGGCGCGGAAGCGGCGTTCACCAAAAGCTTGAGCCTGCAAGTGGTTTTGAGCGACAGCTACAACAGCGAACCGGCCTTTGGTCGCAAGCGCAATGACTTGAAGCTCGTCAGCGGCGTCGCCTACAAATTCTAAAATTAAAAATCAAACGGCGGCTTTGGAGCAATCCGAAGTCGCCGTTTTTATTTTCAGGGCAAAATATTTTAGTAATTTTTTTGTCACCGGTGTTGGGCGGAGTTAGTCTGGCAGATTGAAAATGAAAAGAACCTTTGCCACGATCATCGCTGCCACCGGCTTGATGGCTGCGTTTGCCGCCACCAGCACTAACACCAGCGCGCCCGGGTCGGTGCCTGAAATCAAGCATCCGTGGAAGAGCAGCATCTCTGCCGGCGTTACGCTTACGCGTGGCAACAAGAACACCACGCTCGTTTCGGCGGATTTTCTGACGCAGAAAAAGACGCCGACGGACGAATGGATGATGGGCATCGGCGGTTCCTACGGCCAACAGGATGGCCAGGACACCGTCAACAACTACAAGGCGTCTGTGCAGTGGAACCATCTTTTTTCTCCGCGTCTCTTCGGGTATCTCCGCGCGGACGGATTGCAGGATCACATCAAGGACATTGATTATCGCGTCACCGTCGGTCCGGGCGCGGGCTACTATTTGATCAAGGCGACCAACACCACGCTCGCGGTCGAGGGCGGGGTGAACTTTGAGGCGCAACGTCTCGGTGACGACAATCAAATCTTTGCCACGTTGCGGGTGGCTGACCGTTTTGAGCACAAGTTCGGCGACCGCGCCCGCCTCTGGCAGTCGTGCGAAATCCTCCCGCAAGTGGACGCCATGGAAAACTTCGTTGTGAATTTGGAGATTGGTCTTGAAACCGCCATCACCAAATCTTTCAGCCAGAAAACCTACCTCGTAGACACCTATGCCAGCCGCCCCGCCGCCGGCCGCAAGGAGAATGACTTGAAGATCGTGGCCGGCCTCGCCTACAAATTTTAAGGCGCGAGACGCTCAATCTTCCACGCACCATCCGTCTGGCGCGTGTAACTGAAACGGTCATGCAACCGGCTGGGGCGACCCTGCCAGAACTCAATCCGCTCCGGCCGCAAAATAAATCCGCCCCAATTCGGAGGCAACGGAACGTCGCCGGGAAATTTCTTTTCCAGTTCACGCCACTCCGCTTCCAGCGCGGCGCGGTCGGGGACAGCCTCACTTTGCTTCGATGCCCACGCGCCAATCTGGCTGCCGCGCGGACGGCTCTTGAAATAATTTTCCGATTCTGCCACGGGCAGCTTCGTCACCGTTCCCGCCACGCAAACTTGCCGCTCCAAGTCAGACCAGAAAAAAGTCAGTGCCGCGTTGGGATTCTCTGCGAGTTCACGGCCCTTGCGGCTGTCGTAGTTGGTAAAAAAAATGAAGCCACGTTCGTCCACCGTTTTGAGCAACACGGTGCGCGTGGAAGGTTTGCCGGCTGAATCCACCGTGGCGAGCGTCATCGCATTGATGTCGGCGGGGCGATGATTGCAAATGGCGCTCCAAAGTTTGTAGAGCGCGATGCCGATTTTCCGCCAGCGGCTTTGCGACTGTTCGCCCGTCGCGTTGCGGAACCACGTTTCAAACTGTGCGAGGGGATTCGCATCCAGCGCCGCGCGGTCGAGCGCGCCGCGTTGGTAATCCTCGCGGAAGTCAGACAGGTTCATGTCACATGGAGCGAAACGCGGTCAGGCCGAGAATCAGGATGAAGGCTGCAAACGCCAGCCGCACGCCGCTCAACAGTCGCGTGCGCGCTTCGTTGATGGTCGCCCAATTTAAGAAGTCGCGCAGCCGCCACGGCGTGATGGTGAACCAGATGCCAGCGACAATGAGAACGTAAGCCCACGCCTGAATCACCAGCACGAACGGCGATTCGCCAAGGTGTGGACGCCCGGTGTCCACCATCAATTTGCCGAGCAGCATCAGCACCACCGCCAGCCCGCGCACCGCGAGAAAATCCTGGATGAAGATGCACGACAGCACGCCGACGGCGATGAAGCCGCCGATCATGTAGGGTTTGAACGCGGAAAAATCCGCGATGGGTTCGCCGTTCACAAGCCAGACGAACCACGCCGTGCCGAGCAGCATCAGCATCACGCCAGCGGCTAGGTTGCGTGGAAATCTGCGCGCTCCGGCGGCGAGCTGCGCTGGCCGGGCCAGACCATAAATCTGCGGCAACCCCATGCCGAGGCCAAGCAAGACGGACAAAAGCGACAGTTTCATGTTAGGAAATTAAACCACGAATCCACACGAATGGACACGAAGAAAATCATTCCGTTCATTTTCCAGCCGGCAAAGAATTATTTCCCAGACACGCCGAGAGTTTTTAACTGCCGGTCGGTCACCAAACAAATCAAGCCGTGCTGCGCCGCTGATTCGCGGGCGAAGGTTTGGCGTTCTTTGCGCTTGGCGTATTCAATGTCGAGCGCGGGCTTGTGCGCGGCGAGAAGCGGGGCGAGCGTTTCCAGCCGGTATTTCGTCTCGGCAGATGTTTGCAGCTTGTCGCTGTTGGTGAAAAGGTCTTCCACGCCGGACGCGTCGGCGACGGCGAGAAAATCCGCATGGGCGAATAGCTGCGTGCCGTTTTGCGGAATGACGAGCGCGGTGGGATTTTTCGCGCGGGCGCGGGCGGCGACGGCTTTCACCCAATCCACCATGTCGCGGCGGTAGCTTTGTTTGGTTTCAGGATTCACGCGGTCATCAATGAAATTATTTCCGTCCTGCTCGAAGGTTTCAAAGCCGTCCACGATGTCGAGATACACGCCGTCAAAACCGGTAGCCATGATTTTGTCCACGTCAGCGAGAATTATTTTCTGCCATTCCGCCCGCCAGTATTTCACGCGGTAGTTGCCTTTCCATTCGGGATTTTGCGCGAGCAGAAACGCGGGCGGATTGGTGCGCCAAGCGCTTCGCCAATAAGCGCGGTAGTCTTCCGCCTCGCCAATCGAGAGATACGCGATGACTTTGCGTCCGAATTTTCCGGCGCGGATGACGGAGATATTGTTCGTAGCCCACGGCTCGTCGGGGGAAGAAAAATTGGCATCGAGCACCAGCCAGTCGCGTTCGCACGCGGCGAGTTTTTGCACGGCGTCGGCTTGGGATTTGGCGAGTGAGTCAGCTTGCAAAACGTAGGCGAAGGAGGCGGGCGGCATCACTTCGGCGAACGCAACGTCAGCCAACAGGGTCAGCACGAATAGAACGGCGCGGGCAACGCGGCGGAGCGGGGAATTCATCTGGAGAGCGAAACAGGAATCGGTGCGGATGAACAGCCGGAAAATATTTTCGCGGGATGCATTCCACAGTTGCATTGTTTTGCTGAATTTTGCCGCGCGCCTTTGCACGGAAGGGCTTATCATCGTGGGTGTCAGCGAGTGGCGCGGTGAGTTGTCAGCTAAACAGTTTCTGCGCAGCGATTGGCAAAATCGGTTGAGCCAGCTTGCCATTGACGGGCGACGCTGTCGGCAGCAATTTATTACCAGCATGAAAATCACAGACGTTCTCCGGGCGGAACACGCGGTGTTCCACAATTTGTTCGACCACATCGAGGCCACCGTTCCGCGATCGAAGACGCTGGCCGAGGTGAAGGCGCTCGCCGCTGTGGTTGAAAAAGTTCACGCGCCTCATTCCAAAACCGAGGATGATTTGTTCATCGAACCGCTGGAACCATATTTCGACCAGATGGGTCAGCGCGAAACGTTTCACGCTGAGCATGAGCACATCGAGGCGGCGCTAGGCAACGTGCAAAAAGCGCGCACGCTCAAGGTCGCCAAGAAAATCCTGCTCAACGCCATCGCCGCCTCGCGCAAACATTTTGACAAGGAAGAGCGCGTCGTCTTTCCGTTGGCGGAACGCGTCCTCAAGGCGAAGACGTTGAGCGAACTCGGCGAAGAGTGGCTGCATCGCCGTGATGTCGGCAGGCCACCACGACGGCTATAGACCGCCACTACCGTTCAGCTCAATTCAATTCCCACCGGGCAATGGTCGCTGCCCAACACGGCGGGGCGGATGTAGGCTTGCTTCAAACGCGGGCGCAGCGCTTGCGAGATGAGGAAATAATCAAGCCGCCAGCCGACGTTCCGTGAACGTGCGCCGCTCATCGGACTCCACCATGAGTAATGTCCCCCGCCCTTCTCAAACTCGCGGAACGTATCCACGAAGCCGGCGTTCACAAATGCGGTGAAGCCGTTGCGCTCCTCAATGGTGAAGCCGTGATTGCGGACGTTGGCCTTGGGATTCGCCAGATCAATCTCGGTGTGCGCCACGTTGAGATCGCCGCAGAAAATGACGGGCTTTTTCTTTTCCAACTTTTTCAGGTAGGCGAGAAAATCTTTGTCCCACACTTGACGGTAAGGTAGACGTTCCAGTTCGCGCTTCGAGTTTGGCGTATAAAC
>JBEEMY010000047.1:0-9008 GCA_041192415.1 Verrucomicrobiota bacterium
ATTCGACCAACGATTCGTGCACGGATTGCACTGCAACGCGAAGTCCTGCGCCCGCACTCAACCCTGCCCTCAAAATGAATCCAACCACCGCGACATTAAATCCGGCGCACACCGCTCCACGCACTAAAAAGTCCGGCGGCTTTTATCAGCGCATCATCATGGACACGCTGGCAAAAATGACGCTCGGCTGCCTGAATCTGGAACTGCCCGACGGCACAAAAAAAACCATCGGCACGCCAGGGGCAAAGATTTCTGCGGATGTCCGCATCGTCCGCGACAGTTTTTTCAAACGCTGCGTTCTTTTCGGCGACATCGGTTTTGGCGAGGCGTTCGTGGATGGTGATTGGGACACGGATGACATCACCAAGGTGATTTCGTGGTTCATCTTGAACGTGGAGAATTCACCGGCCATGTCCGGCTCACGCGGTAAAAAACTTCTCATCAACTTGCTCGGCCAATACAATCGCGCTCTGCATTTGCTGCGTCCAAACAGTCTGGCGACGAGCCGCCGCAACATTTCCGAGCATTACGACTTGGGTAACGATTTCTACAAATTGTTCCTCGACCCGACGATGACGTATTCGTCCGCGTTGTTTTCATCGCCGACGCAAAGTTTGGAGCAGGCGCAAGTCGCCAAATACGACCGTCTCTGCCGTCAGTTAAAATTGCAGCCGACCGACCACGTTCTCGAAATCGGCAGCGGCTGGGGCGGATTCAGTTTGCACGCGGCAAAAAATTACGGCGTCCGCATCACGACCGTCACGATCTCGGAGGAGCAATTCAAATTCGCCCGCGAACTGTTTCAAAAGGAAAATCTCGCGGACAAAATTGAAATCAAGCTGATGGATTACCGTCGGCTCACCGGCCAGTTCGACAAAATCGTTTCCATCGAAATGCTCGAAGCCGTCGGCGACGCGTTTCTCGAAACGTATTTCGCCAAGTGCCACGAGGTCTTGAAGCCGGGCGGCCTGCTCGCGTTGCAGATGATCACCTGTCCCGATTCGCGCCACGATTCGCTCCGCAAAAATGTGGACTGGATTCAGAAACATATTTTTCCCGGCTCGCTGCTGCTTTCGATTCACCGCGTGAACGAAGCCCTGCGCTCAACGGGCGATTTATTTTTGCACGACTTGAAAGACCTCGGACTTTCTTACGCCGAGACGTTGAAACGCTGGCGCCTCACGCTCAATCAAAACGAAAGCGCCGTGTGCGCGCTTGGCTTCGATACGCGTTTTCTCCGCAAATGGAATTACTATTTCAGCTACTGCGAAGCCGCGTTCGCGATGCGCAACATCAGCGTGGTGCAGGCTATTTACACGCGCCCCAACAATCCCACATTGCAACTGCCATGATTATTTTTCTCCGCATCGCATTCACCTTTGTCCTCGTCACGATGCTTTGCGCGACGAGTTGGGCGAGCTATCAGTGCGCGCTTTGGAAAACGCCGCAGGCACTCGTCACGCATCCGTGGTTCATCGCCACGCTGTTTGATTGCTACTTCGGCTTCCTGACGTTCTACGTCTGGCTCGCCTACAAGGAAACATCCAACGTCGCGCGTGTCGCATGGCTCATCGCAATTCTGCTGCTCGGCAACATCGCCATGTCCACCTATATGCTCGTCACTGTTTTCCGCCTGCCGGTGAACGCGACCATGGAACAGGTCTTGTTGCGGCGCAAACCATGAACGCCGCCATGACCAGCCAGCCCCGCAACGAATCGCGCCTGAAACAATTCTGGCGGGAGCGCGTCGTTGGATTAATCGGCGCGCAACTGACGCAGGGCGTGACGCCGCAAAAAATTGCGCTCACCATCGCGCTTGGCCTGACGCTCGGCATTTTTCCGATTCTCGGTTCAACCACGCTGCTTTGCGCTGTCGTTGCCTTCTGGCTCAAGCTGAACCAGCCGGTCATCCAGCTCGTCAACTGGCTCGCTTACCCTTTGCAGTTCGCGCTGCTGCTGCCGTTTTTCCGTATGGGTGAATGGCTGCTGCGCGCCCCGCGCATTAGCTTTTCCATCCCGGAGTTGCTGCGCAAATTCCACGAGTCGCCGATGAATTTCTTCCGCGAGTTCGGCATGACGGGATTGCACGGCATCATTGCCTGGATGCTCATCGCGCCGCTCCTAGCCGCGCTGATTTATTTCCTGCTGCTGCCGCCGCTGAAAAGACTGGCGCAACTTAAAAAATAAAATGCTGTCTGAATTTCTCAATGCGTTGTGGCCGGTGGCCGTGTTTGCCGTCGTGTTGATGCTCGTCATCTGGTGGCTCGCGCTGCGGATCAACAACCTCGGCATCGTGGACATTGCGTGGTCGTTTGCCTTCGCACCCGTGGCAATTTTTTACGCGGTGACGATGCACGGCGACCCGACGCGGCGCTGGCTCATCGCCGGCATGGCTGCGCTCTGGAGCCTGCGGCTGGGAACGTATCTGTATTTTCGCGTGCTGGGGCATCATCCCCACGAGGATGTCCGCTACGCCAAGCTGCGGGAGAAGTGGGGCGCGAACCTGAAATCGCAGGTCTTCATTTTTTTTCAACTGCAAGCGGTGTTGATTGGGCTGCTCTCCGTCCCGTTCTTGATTGTCTGCCTGAATGACCATCCGGGAATTTCCTGGTTGGAATGGCTCAGCGTAGTAATTTGGTTCGTAGCAGTCGTGGGCGAAGGCGTGGCTGACTGGCAGTTGAAACGGTTCCGTTCGCAGTCTGACAACAAAGGTAAAATTTGCCAGTCCGGCCTGTGGAACTACTCGCGCCATCCGAATTATTTTTTCGAGTGGCTGGTGTGGGTGGGATTTTTTGTCTTCGCGCTCGGCTCGCCGCTTGGATGCGCGACGATTTATTGTCCGGCCTTGATGCTGTTCTTTTTGCTGCGCGTCACGGGCATTCCGCTGACCGAGGAACTTTCCGTGAAAAGCAAGGGCGACGCGTATCGCGAATACCAACGGACGACCAGCGCGTTCGTGCCGTGGTTTAAGAAAGCCAAAAATTTATGAGTGCTGAACAAACCTTGACGCTGAAACCTGGGGCGACGACCAACCACCTCGCGCTGCCGAAGCCGACGCTGACGCTAGATCGGTTGCTGGAAAAAAATCTTTTGCCGGACTGGCTCATCCGCATCGGCATCCGGCGACTGCTGCGCGAGCGGTTGCGCGAGGAAAATCGCGGCAGCGCGGAGGCGCAGCAAAAAAATCTGCTCGCGCTCGTGGAGGAATTGAAACAATCGCCCATTGCCGTTGAGACGAAAGCGGCGAACGAGCAGCATTACGAAGTGCCGACGCATTTTTATCAACTCTGCCTTGGCGCGCGGCTCAAATACAGCGGCGCACTCTGGCCGGATGACGTGACAACCTTGGACGCGGCGGAAGAAAAAATGTTGTCGCTGACGTGCAAGCGGGCGCAGCTGGCGGACGGGCAAAACATTTTGGAACTCGGCTGCGGCTGGGGTTCGCTGTCATTGTGGATGGCGGAGAATTTTCCAAATTCAAAAATCACCGGCGTTTCCAATTCCGCCACGCAAAAAATTCACATTGATGCCGAGGCGCAGAAGCGCGGGCTGAAAAATCTCCGCATCCTCACCTGCGACATGAACCGTTTCGACATCACGGAACAATTCGACCGTGTGGTGTCCGTGGAAATGTTCGAGCACATGAAAAATTACGAACGGTTGATGGCGAACATTTCGCGCTGGCTCAAGCCGGACGGAAAATTATTCGTCCACATTTTTACGCACAAGGAATATGCCTACCATTTCGTTGCGCGGGACGAGTCCGACTGGATGGCGCGGTATTTTTTTGCCGGCGGCATCATGCCGAGCGATGATTTGCTCCTGTATTTTCAACGTGATTTGAGCATTGAGAACCATTGGCGCGTCAACGGCGTGCATTACGCCAAGACCGCCGAGGCGTGGCTGGCGAACATGGATGCGAACGAAAAAGAAATCCGTCCGCTCTTCGCGCAGACGTATGGCGCGGAAAGTGAAACGCGCTGGTGGGTTTATTGGCGCGTGTTCTACATGGCGTGTGCGGAGTTGTGGGGCTTCCAGGGCGGCGAGGAATGGCTGGTGTCACAATATTTATTCTGCAACCGACAAAGTTGATTTAGGCGCATGACTTCGTCCGCCAATAAAAAGCATGGCCGCACGCGCCTCGCCAAATGCGCGTGGCTGCTGACGTTTTACCTTTTGCTTTCAGCATCAGCCGGCCGGGCAACGGATTTATCTTTCACCAACCTGGTGGCCGAAGGTGAACTTGCCGAGCACCAGAGCAATGTGATTGCCGCGCTGAAATTTTATTCTGCCGCCGATCGCATCACGACTACGAACTGCGCGGATTTGTGTCTGCTGGCCCGGCGTTACTGCGATTTGATGTATCTCGCCAGCTCTCCGGACACCCAGAAAAATTTGGCGGAACGCGCGCTGGATTGTTCACTGCGGGCGGTAAAAGCCGACACTAAAAACGCCACGGCGCATCTTTGCGTGGCGGTCTCCTATGCCAAGAACTTTCCTTACGCCAATAATGAAACGACGGTGAATTGGTCCAAGGCGATGAAGTCCGAGTGCGAAATTGCGCTCGCGCTCGATCCCAAACAGGACATCGGCTACTACCTGCTGGGCCGCTGGCATGTAGGCGTGGCCAACATGAATTTCTTTTTGAAAGCGCTGGTGAAAGTTGTGTATGGAGGTTTACCCAAGGCCAGCAATGAGCAGGCGATCCACTATTTCAAGCAGGCCGTCGAATTGAAACCTGACCGCATCATTCACCATTTCGAGCTGGCCAAGGTCTACGAAGCGGTCGGTGAGAAAAAACTCGCGCGGACGGAACTGGAGAAGTGTCGCGCACTGAAACCCGTGGATCGCGACGATGTGGACGCGCAAGGCGAAGCGGCAAAACAACTGACGGCAACCGGCGGATAAGGTTCAGACGCATGAAGACTTTTTATCAGGTGCGGCTTCAATTAATCCCTTTGCTCGCGGGGGTGTCCGTGCTGCTGGGCGGGTGCGCTCCGCGCCTGCCACACACAGTGCAAGTGAAACGCGACATCGAGTATGCGCGTGTGAACGGCCAGGCCTTGCGGCTGGACATTTATTCGCCAAAGTATTCCGCCGGTAAATTGCCAGCCGTAATCTGGCTGCATGGCGGCGGCTGGAATATGGGTGATAAAAACTTTTGCCCCATCGGTTTCATGGCCGAAAAAAATCTGGCGATTGTGAGCGTGGATTACCGGCTGGATACGGTCGCAATTTTCCCCGCGCAACTGGACGACTGCAAGGGCGCCATCCGCTGGCTGCGCGCAAATGCCGACAGGTTCAACCTCGACGCGGAACATATCGGCATCTTCGGCGCGTCGGCGGGCGGGCATCTGGGTTTGTTGCTGGCAACGACGGCAGATAATCCAAAGTTGGAAGGCGACGTGGGTGGCAATTTAAATTTTTCCAGCAAGGTGCAATGCGTCTGCGCGTTTTATCCGCCGACGGAATTAAACCGCCTCGTGCCGGATCCGCAGTGGCGCGCACGGCCTGATGGACTCGCGGCCAAACTCATCGGCGGCGCGATTGGCGAGAACGTGGACAAGGCACTCGCTGCCAGCCCGCTGACGTATGTGGACAAGAATTGCGCCCCGGTTTTCCTCATGCACGGTGGCGCGGACGAACTGGTTCCGCCGGAGCAAAGCCAGATTTTTTATGACGCTCTGCTGAAAGCGGGTGTGGAGGCGCAGCTGGAAATCGTCCCCAGCAAAGGCCACGGCATTATTGCGCCGCCGCCGATTGCGGACAAAATTTATTTATTTTACCAGCGCCACCTCAACCAACCATCCGCCCGTAAGGACGGAAAGGTCGGTCCTGAAGTTGATTTTGTTCGCTAGGTTCCCGCTTCCCCGACAACCAAGCCAAGCTGCCCTCGGTCAAGACGGCGGGCGACCAGCGGCTACCAAACTAGAATGATTTATTTCCCCGCCGGCTCTACTGGCACATCCGCCGCCGCCATCAATTCATCTGGCAAAATCACAATGGCGATCCGCCGGTTCTTGGCGCGTCCTTCCGCCGTGGTGTTGTCCGCCACGGGACGGAACTCGCCGTAGCCCACCGCGCCCACGCGCCGCGCATCCACGCCCGCGCGCTCCGTGAGGAAATGCACCGCCGCCAACGCCCGCACGGTCGAAAGCTCCCAGTTGCTCGCGAACTTCCCGCGCGCATCCGGCTTGATGGGCACGTTATCGGTGTGACCGATGACATGGATTTTCAAATTCGGATGCGCCGCCAGTAACGCCGCCATCTGGCGCATCACCGTCTCGCCCGCCGGTTTCAAATCCGCCTCGCCCGAATCGAACAACACCCGGTCTAGGATGCTCACCGTCAGCTTGCCTTGCAGCTTCGAGATCGTCACATCCTTGGATTCCAACGCCGAGCGCATTTCATCCTCGAGGCTCTTTGCCAACTGCGATGTCGCCGCCTTTTCCTGCTGCAAGTCGTCCACGGTTTTTTGCAACGTGGCGAGTTGCGCGGTGAGGAGTTCGTTGTCCGTGCGCGCCTTGGCGAGCGCGTTCTGGGTCTCGTCTAGCTTGGATTTAAGTCCGGCCAACGAATGCTGCCGTTCGAGCGCCTGATACCAGCCCACGAGGAAACAGATCGCCGCGACCGCCGCCAACACCGCCGCCGCCCAGCCCAGCTTGGAAAAACCAGAGGCCGCCGCCGCAGGCGAAGCGGCGGGTTCCAACTTGGAAACGCCCAGCTCCGGTTCCGGCTTTGGTGCCGGGGCTGGTTTGCGGTTGAAAGGATTGTCACTCATCGTGCGCGCAGTTTAAGCCATCGCGCCGCACCCTGTCCAAGATAAGAATAAAATGTGGTGGGGACAGTGCGCGTCGCTGTCCCTCGCCCGCACTTCCCCGTGTTCGGCGGGCGGGGTTTCGGAAATTCCGCTGGCCAATGAAGGGGAAGCGCCAGCGAGGACGGCGCGGCGCACCGTCCCTACCCTACCGGCCTCGGTGCTCTCGGCGTCTCCGTGGTTCCATCGTCCCCGCCCGTTGTCCGCCACCCGATTCCTTTTTTTCCAAAAAGAATCATAGGCCGCTTCTCCGCCGTTGAGTTAAAACCGTCAATAGTTCCACCGGCGTGGTCTTTGCAGACGGCCACCATGCCACCGAGGGAACCAGAACTAAAAACCATCTGATCTCACTTATGTCCCGCTCCGCAAAGTCTAAAAGCAGGGTTTTTGGGTGTTTTGCAGGTAAATCGCCATTGTTCAGGCAGCTACCCGCATTTCTGGCTTCGGAACCAGTGGTTTTTGGACACGGGCAAGGGCTGGTCGGCGGCGGACAAAGACTTCTCGAAAACAGCGAAGGGCTTTTCCAGAACTGTGAAGGGCTTGTCCCAAACCAAGAAAACTGCGCGCCAATGGAAAAGGGCTTTTCGGATATGAACAAGGGCTTGCCCGCAGCGGAAAAGAATTTCCCGCGAATAGAAAAGCCATGTTCACAAACGGGCAAGGGCCGGTTCGGATGGAAGAAAAGTGAAACCATGAAACAAAAAAACCAATGAGCTTGCTCACCTGGTCAACGCAGTGGCGATGGTCGTCACCGGGGTTGACGTGGAACGGTCAGGCTCCCACGAAAGGAAAAATTATGCCAAATCATGTCTCCCTGGGCTTCGCCCAATTGTCAGATGCGAAAGTAGTCGTCTTTGCCACCGGCGTGCACGACGGACTGGCCGGTCCCGCGGTATTGTTCCCCACATCGCCGGTCTCGGCCGCCGCGCTGGCGACGTTGACAGCCACCTTCGACACGAAACTCGCCGCCGCCAACAAGGGCAGCGTGGCGCAGACGGCAGAAAAGAATACGGCGCGCGATGCTGTCGTCAACGCGCTCCGGCAAATCGCCGCGTATGTGGAAGGCGTGGCGGCAATGCGGACACCATCCGCGCGGCGGGATTTGAGGTGACCGCCCACAGCCCCAAAGCGCAGACACCGCTGGACAAGCCGGACATCCAGGCGGTGTTGAACGTGATGACAACGAAACTGCAACTGCGCGTGAAATCGGTGCGCAATGCGCAGGCGTATGAAGTCCAGATTCGCACCGGCAGCGGCGCGTGGCAGGGAGCGGGTTCGTATCCGCAGGCGCGGAACATCCTGCTGGAAGGATTGACGCCGGGCACGGTGTATGAGATCCGCGTGCGCGCCATCGGCGGCAGCCTCGGTTATTCTGACTGGAGCGACGTGACGACGCACATGGCAACATGAGTCCTTGCGGACGGCCACCGTGGTAGGGCGACGCTACCGCGTCGCCAATTTTTGGCAAGCCCGCAAACTTGCCCCAAACCAGCCGGCGGTGCGGCAGCACCGCCCTACCAAATTTATTTTATGGCTTTTGACCCGACCAAACCGATTGGGAACACACCGCTGGACGCGGCGGAGATGCGCGACCAGTTGAATGCGTTGAAAGACTTGATTGATGCGCTGCCCGCCAGCGCCGAAATGACGGCGCGGCTGAATGATGACACGGCGGGGAACTGTGAATTCGTTTCCCTGCCAAGTTTGACCATCAGCAATCCGCCCACGCAGGCCGAAGTGCAAAGTCTAGCCAACGTGATATCCAACCTTTATGTGGCGCTCACGCGAACGTGAGTCCTTGCGGACGGCCACCATGGTAGGGAAGCCGCGCTGCGGCGTCCCCGCCCGCGCTTCGGTGCTTTTTGGCGGGCGGGTTTTGGGAAAATCCGCTGGCTCGAAGACGGAGAAGCGCCAACGGGGACACCGCAGCGCAGTGTCCCAACCATCGCGTCGCCTTCCGTGCCGCCCGGTAAACCCGCAGGTTTGCACTACCCAAAAAAACAGCGGCGTCCCCATGGACATAGAGGGATGGCGGAAAGAGGGAATCCTGCTGAAGAATGGTCGGGGCGGGGAGATTCGAACTCCCGACCTCTTGTACCCGAAACAAGCGCGCTAGCCAGACTACGCTACGCCCCGACTCAAGGGCGGAAAAGATGCCACGCAGGGGCTGAATTGCAATTCTATTTTTCCC
>JBEEMY010000048.1:0-8826 GCA_041192415.1 Verrucomicrobiota bacterium
AACCAGTTGCGGCAAGCCGCTGCCGCCGCGCTCGATGGCGCATGGGCGTTGCCGACGATTGATGCGAAATTGAACATCCGCTCGATGCTCGCGCCCATCGGTCCGGTGCTGTGCATTGGGCCAAATAATTTTCCATTCGCCTACAACGGCGTGGCTGGCGGTGATTTTGCCTCGGCCATTGCGGCGGGCAATCCGGTCATCGCCAAGGCTCATCCGTGTCATCCGCGCACCTCGCAGTTGCTCGCGGAAGAGGCGTTTGCCGCCGTCACGGAAACTGGTTTGCCGCTGGCGACGGTGCAGATGCTTTATCAAATGTCGCCGGACGACGGCTTGCGAATGGTCGCGGACAAACGGCTCGGTGCGGTCGGCTTCACCGGCAGCCGCGCGGCGGGCATGAAATTAAAAGCGGCGGCGGACGCGGTGGGGAAACCAATCTACCTGGAGATGTCGAGCATCAACCCGGTGGTGATCCTGCCCGGTGCGTTGGTGGAGCGCGGCGAAAAAATCGTGGAAGAATTTTGCGGCAGTTGCCTCATGGCGAACGGACAATTTTGCACGAGTCCGGGCTTGGTGGTTGTGTTCGCCGATGCGGACGCGGAGAAATATATTTCCGGCGTGAAGGGGAAATTGGAAGCGGCGGCTCCGTCCACGCTGCTGTCATCCGGCGTGGTGCGCAATCTCGCGTTGGGCGTGCAAACATTGTTGGCGGCAGGCGCAGAACTCGTCACGGGCGGCTTGCCGCTGGCGGGAAATAAATTCTCCAACACGCTGCTGCGCGTGGACGGTGAGAAATTTTTGGCGTCGCCGGAACAATTGCAGACGGAAGCTTTTGGCAATGCGTCGCTGGTTGTGGTCGCGCGCGATGCGGACGAAGTAGAAAAAATTCTAGCGCAGCTTGAAGGTAATTTGACCGGCTCAATTTATTCCGACACTAACGGCGCGGACGAGGCGTTGTATGAAAAGCTTTCGCCGTCACTTCGACAGCGCGTCGGGCGTCTGCTCAACGACAAGATGCCGACGGGCGTGGCGGTGACGGCGGCGATGAATCACGGCGGGCCGTTTCCGGCGACAGGACATCCGGGTTTCACCGCCGTCGGATTCCCAGCGGCGCTACGGCGGTTTGCGATGCTGCAATGTTTTGACAACGTGCGCCCGCACCGTCTGCCGCCTGCGTTGCGAGACAAACAAATTTAACCGCAGAGAACGCAAAGAGCGCAGAGAAGGGATTGACGATGGATGAATGGATTTTTGAATTGTGGGTGTGACGCGCGAATGTTCCCCTCAAGAATCCATTTATCCAACAATCCAGTTTGTGCTTTGCGCTTTCTGCGCTCTTTGCGGTTCAATAAAATTATGAAAAATAAAATCGTGGTTGCCGTCCTCGGAATTATTTCCGCCGTGAAGATTTTTGCGGCGGACAGTAATTCATTTCCCGTCACCATCACCGTGGATGCCGCGAAGCCGCTCGGCGAACTGACACCGATCTGGCGGTTCTTTGGCGCGGACGAGCCGAATTACGCCACGATGCCGGAGGGACGCAAACTCATCGGCGAACTGGGCGCACTCAAGCCCGGACAGGTTTATTTTCGCGCGCACAATTTGCTCTGCTCGGGCGACGGCACACCCGCGCTCAAGTGGGGTTCCACCGGCGTTTATTCCGAGGACACGAACGGCGCGCCGATCTACAACTGGAAAATTCTCGACGAAATTTTCGACGCCTACCTGACGAACGGCCTGCACGCTTACGCGCAGATTGGCTTCATGCCGGAGGCGCTTTCGATTCATCCGCAGCCGTATCAACATCACTGGAAGCCGGGCGACAAATACGGCGATATCGAAACCGGCTGGGCGTATCCGCCGAAAGATTACAACAAGTGGCGCGAATTGATTTTTCAATGGGTCACGCATTGCATCGCGCGCTACGGCAAGGCCGAGGTGATGACGTGGTATTGGGAAGTGTGGAACGAAGCGAACGGTGCTTACTGGAAAGCGCAGCCGTGGGAATTTCACAAGCTACACGATTACGCAGTGGACGGCGTGCGTCGCGCGTTGCCGGAGGCGAAGGTCGGCGGGCCGGACGCGGCGGGCGCGGGCGGCAAGTGGACGCGCGATTTCATCGAGCATTGTCTGCGCGGGACAAATTATGCGACGGGCAAAATCGGCACGCCGATTGACTTCGTTGCCTTCCACGCAAAAGGTTCGCCCACGTTCACCGACGGTCATGTGCGAATGGCGATGGCCAGCCAGTTGAACGCGATGAACGAAGGTTTTAGCATCGTAAAGTCGTATCCTGAATTAAAAAACATTCCCATCATCATTGGCGAATCGGATCCCGAAGGCTGCGCCGCGTGCCAGGGGAATCAAATGGGCTATCGCAACGGCACGATGTATTCGAGCTACACGGCGGCGAGTTTTCCGCGCGCACTGGAACTCGCGGACAAGCACGGCGTAAATCTCGAAGGCGCGTTGACGTGGGCGTTCACCTTCGCGGGCTATCCGCCGTTTGCCGGTTTCCGCCAGCTTGCCAGCGCGGGACTGGATCACCCAGTGCTGAACGTGTTCCGGATGTTTTCAAAAATGAGCGGCCAGCAAATCGCCGTGACGAGCAGCGCGGGGTTGAACGCGGAGATCATCCGCAAATCCAACGTGCGCGCCGCGCCGGATGTCGCCGCTTATGCCAGCCTCGACAAAAATAAAATCGCCGTGCTGGTGTGGCACTATCACGATGACGATTTGCCGGGCGCGGACGCGGCGGTGAGTTTGCAATTGAGCGGCCTCCCGTTCGCGAAGGCCAAGCTGGCGCATTACCGCATTGATGCCGAGCACAGCAATGCGTTCGAGGCGTGGAAGAAAATGGGTTCGCCGTTTCCAATTTCGGATAAGCAATTCCCTGAACTGGAAAAGGCCGGGCAACTGGCGGAATTAAATTCGCCGGAGCCAATGGAAGTGAAGTCCGGCGTGGCGGAAATCAGATTCAACCTGCCGCGCCAAGGGGTTTCGCTGCTGGTGCTGACGGGGGAATGAGCGCTAACAAGGAAGCAAACACTGCGTTCGTTGAAGGATGGTGGAGCCTAGGAGGGTCGAACTCCTGACCTTCTGAATGCCATTCAGACGCTCTACCAACTGAGCTAAGACCCCATCCACGAACGAGGGCGCAGTCTAGATTTTTCGCGCTCCAAGTCAAAACATTTTCACCAGGAATTTGGAATGAATCCGATTTGAATCTAGTTTTTTTGTTCACGATGAAAAAAAGTCGCCAGTGAATTTTTTGGATTGGCGTTCAGTCTTTAGAAAACCCCAGCAAATTCAATCCGGCGACTTTGGCATTGGCTTTGCTAAAGTGGAACCGGTTGCGGTTGTTGTGAGTTTGGGTGGGGAACTGCGGTGGCAGCGGAATCTGTGGATTCTTTGTTTGCCCCCGCGGCTGAAAACCAAGGAGCCAACACAACGCACGCGCCCGCTGGATTGCTTGTGGCTTTTTCAAACCGTGCACGATAAGGAGGTGACGGTCGGCTGCGAATAATTCCCCGGAGCGCGTGCGTGCGGGGCCGGGGATAATTATATTATCATGCCGGAATTTCCATTCATCAAACTTTTCGTCGTGACCGGCTTGTTTGCGTGGTTTAATTTTTGCCGATGCAAAAAACGACTTTAACCCTCGGCCACTCGCCTGATCCCGATGACGCATTCATGTTCTACGCGCTGGCGAAGGATTTGATTCCCACGCACGGCTTTCAGTTCCAGCACATTCTCCAGGACATCCAAACGCTCAACGAACGCGCCACGCGCGGCGAACTGGACATCTCCGCCGTCAGCATCCACGCCTACGCGTTTGTCTCGGACAAATACGCGCTCCTCCCCAGCGGCGCGAGCATGGGCGACGGCTACGGGCCGATGCTCGTGGCGAAACAAAAGTTTTCCCGCGAGGAAATTGCGAAGAAAAAAATCGCCGTGCCGGGAACGATGACCAGCGCGTTTCTCGCGTTGCAACTCTGGCTGGGCAAGGCCGCGAAAGAATTCAATTATGTCGTCGTGCCGTTCGACCAGATTTTTGCGGCGGTGAAGAGTGGCGTGGCGGAAGTTGGCCTCATCATCCACGAAGGCCAGCTCACGTTTCAAAATGAAAAACTGGTTTTGTGCGAAGACCTCGGCGTGTGGTGGGGCAGGGAGCAGAACGGCCTGCCGCTCCCGCTTGGCGGCAACGTGATCCACAAGCGCTTCGCCCCCGAAGTGCGTAAACAAATTTCCGACACGCTCACGGCCAGCATCCAGTTCAGCTTGGATCATCGCCCGGAAGCCGTGCAGCACGCGCTCCAATACGCCCGCGACATGGGGCGCGATCTCGCGGATAAATTCGTCGGGATGTATGTCAACCACTGGACGCTGGATTACGGTGACAAGGGCAGGGAATCCATCCGCCGTTTTCTGAACCTCGCATTCGAGCGCGGTATTATTCCGCACCGGCAGGAGTTGGAATTTGTGGTGTGAGGAAAACTCACACCGCCATTTCAAAATAAATCAGCGGGCAGTTGCGATAACTTGCCCGGCCAACTTCGCGGAAGCCGCACTTGGAATAAAATTCGCCCGCTCCCGCGTCGGCATCGTAGGCATCCAGCCGGATGGCATCCGCCGGCCAGGCTTGGGCAATCCGCTTCACCTCGTCCAGGCAAAGCCGACCGATGCCTTGCCGTTGCCAGTCCGGGTGAACGGCCATGGAAAGCAGATAAAGCGGCTGCCGGCACGCGCTGAAATATTTCAGGTCAATCGCCCACGGCTTTTTGGTTTCAAGCCGCAAGGAGGCGAGCAACTTGTCCTGATGCGTGGCGATGTAGAGGTTGGAATTCCTTATGTCGGACAGCACGCCTCGCTCTGAACTGCCCGACGACCAATGCCCGCGCCCGTGTTTGCGGGTCAAGTTATCTGCGACCGCCGCGCGCAACGCCGCGACGGCAGCCGACTGTTCAAGCGTGGCAATTTGTAATTCGACGCGCATCCGGGGAGAAGTGTAGCGGCGAGAATTCTACTGGCAACCGCTGGTCGCATCCGCTTTCATGGCGGCATGAACCCGATTTACTCGCGTCTGAAAGCGCAGCTTCAACTGGGAATCGTCTGCGGTGCGGTGTTGATGTTGGCGCCGCTGGCTCCAGCGAAGGAATTCCTCGTCTATTTTGGAACCTACACGAACGCCTTGAGCCGTGGCATCTATGTTTCCCGGCTGGACGCGGACACGGGAAAACTTTCTGCGCCGGAATTGGCCGCTGCTGTGGGCAATCCATGCTTTGTGAATCTTTCACCGGACGGAAAATCTCTCTACTCGGCAAACAGTGTGAAAAGTTTCAACGGCGAAAACGCCGGTTCCATCAGCGCGTTTGCGATTGATAAAAAATCCGGTCAGCTCACGTTGCTGAATGAAAAATCTTCCGGCGGCGCGGGGCCTTGCCATGTCAGCGTGGATGCGAGCGGCAAAGTTTTGTTCACCGCGAACTACGGCGGCGGCAGCGTGAAAACATTTCTGCTGGAGAGCAATGGCAGTCTTGGCACAGACGGCAGCACCATTCAACATCATGGCCACAGCGTGAACACCAACCGCCAGACTGCGCCGCACGCGCACTTCATCTGCGCGGATCCGTCCAATCGCTTCGCGCTCGCGTGCGACCTCGGCACGGACAGCATCATGGTTTATCCGTTCGCCACCGTTAGCGCCGGACTCGCGCAACGCGGCGCCGCCAACGGCAGCGTGCCGCCCGGTTCCGGCGCGCGGCATCTCGCTTTCAGCCGCGATGGAAAATTTGTTTATGTCCTCAACGAAATGGCCTGCACTGTCAGCCAGTTTGCGTGGGGGGAAAAATCCGGTGCGCTCAAGTTGCTGGAAACAATTTCTGCGCTGCCGGCGGATGTTGAATTGTCGAAGGCTTTCTCGGCGGCGGAAATTCTGGTTCATCCCTCTGGAAAATATATTTACGCCACACTGCGCGGTCACGACAGCGTGAGCGTGTTCGCGGCAGACACCAAGAGCGGCAAGCTGACCTTCGTGCAAAACATTTCCAGCGGCGGCAAAGTTCCGCGCGGGCTGGGCATTGACCCAACGGGCCGCTGGCTCATCACCGCGCACCAGAAGTCGGATAACGCCTTAGAATTCGCCATTGATGCGGCCACCGGAAAACTTTCGCCGACGGGTCAGGAGTTAAAAATCGGTTCGCCGGTGGATGTGAAATTTGTCGCGGCGGAATAAATTTTCTTTCGTGAAATTCATTGCTGTCATCTTGCTCCTGCTTTGTCTCGACATTGCTGCTCCAGCCCAGACGAATGACGCAGCGCTCGACGTAGCTGGCCTGCTCGATGCCGCCCAGCAATTCGCGCAGGAAAATCTCGACGAGGATGTGTTGCGCGCTTTGCAGACGGTGGATCGTTCGCAGGTGGAAGATTTTCTCAAGCACTACCAGACGTATCTCAACGGCGATTACGTCCTCGACCTCGCACAGTTGAAAGACGTGGCCACGACAGTGCTGCCGTTGCTCGAAGTGCATGAGGAAACGCAGCCCTACGCGGCGTGGCTGCGCGCGCGGCTGGATTATTTTGACGCGGCGGAGAAATTAACAGCCATCGCCCCGCCTGCACTAACCAACGCCCCGCCGCCGAATCCGTCGTTCAAGGCGGAGCAGGAAATTTGGATTAAAAAAATCGCGCCGCAGCCGTGGCCAAAAGCGGCGGTGGAATTCGTGCCGCAGTTGAAACCGGTGTTCGCCGCCGAGCGCGTGCCGGAGCAGCTCGTCTGGCTGGCGGAAGTGGAGTCTGGTTTTGATGCGCGTGCGCGAAGCCCAGTCGGTGCGTTGGGAATGTTTCAACTGATGCCCGCGACGGCCAAGCAATACGGCTTGAGCCTCTGGCCGTTTGACGAGCGCAAGCAACTCGAACCGGCGGCGCGCTCGGCGGCAAGACACCTGCGGCATCTCTACACGATGTTCGGCGACTGGCGGCTGGCGGTCGCCGCCTACAATTGCGGCGAAGGGCGCGTGCAAAAAGAACTGGCCCGCCGGAAAACAAAATCCTACGCCCGCATCGCCACGCAACTGCCGGCGGAAACGCAGATGTATGTGCCGAAAGTTGCGGCCATCATTCTGCAACGCGAAGGTGTGAAACTGGAGCAGCTGCCCGCGCTGTTGAAGCCGGAAAAGCCAAGCGCTGGCAATTAGAACAAAAATCCGGTTGCGCGATTTTTTTCGCGCGCATAACTTTCTGCCATGCGCTCCCTGACCATTCTTTTCGCCGCACTTTTATTTTCCAAAATTGCCTGCGTTGCTGACGAACCGTGGCGACCGTTGTTCAACGGTAAAGATTTGTCCGGCTGGGAAACTTGGTTGAGCAAACCGTATCAAACTTGGGAAGTCGCGGGATTGAAGCGCGGCACGAACGGCGCTTACCTCGAACCCATCGGCAAGAACCGCGATCCGCTGAAAGTATTCACCGTGGAAACTGCGGATGGCCAACCGGCGATTCATGTGTCAGGGCAGGGGTTCGGCACGCTGACCACGAGCGAGACGTTCACGAATTTTCATCTGCGCCTGCAAGTGAAGTGGGGCGAACGCCGCTGGGCTTCCCGCACTAACGTCGTGCGCGACTCCGGCTTGCTGTATTTTGTCCACGGCGAACCGGGTGTGATGTCCAGCAGCTGGCCGCGCTCCATCGAGTTTCAGATTCAGGAACACGACATGGGCGACCTCTATCCCATCGGCACGCAAATCAGCGTCAACGTGCGCGCGGAAAAAACCAATCTCTGGGTCTTTGATCCGAAAGGCGCGGCGCGGCTGTTCGAGAAAAACCGTCGTTGCGTGAAAATGGGCGACGCCGAAAAACCGCGCGGCGAGTGGAACACGCTCGACCTATTTTGCCTCAACGGCGACAGCCTTCACGTCGTCAACGGCCAAGTCATGATGCGATTGCAAAACGCCCGGCGCGTTGACGGCGCAGAACCCGCACCGCTCAAATCCGGCGGCATCAGTTTGCAGACCGAGGGCGCGGAAGTTTTCTACCGCAACGTGGAAATCCAGCCGATTGAAAAAATTCCGGCGGAGTTTGCCGCCCCATAGTCTTTTCGAATCAGTTTAGCAGATACAAATTCCATTTGACGCACCTCCCTTTCCGTCGTAGAAAACTTGCGACATTGCGGTTTTTGCAGGGGTTTTGGCGCAACAACTAACCACGGTTCCTCACCATTAGTTGCGCCACAACGGGGATTGTGCACAACATATTGTGCTTTCCGCTTTACACCAATCGGCAGCTTTGGTGTTCTTGTCCCAGCAATTTTATGTATCTCAAGAATCTCACGGTTTTTGGCTTTAAGTCCTTCGCGGACAAGACGGCGCTGAACTTTCAGCCCGGCGTTACCGCCATCGTCGGACCAAACGGCTGCGGCAAATCGAACGTCTCGGACGCGATTCGCTGGGTGTTGGGCGAGCAGTCGGCCAAGGCGTTGCGCGGCGGCGAAATGGCGGACGTGATTTTCAATGGCACGGATGGACGCAAGCCGATGGGTATGGGCGAAGTCTCCCTCACACTCGGCGGCGTCGGCGAAGAAAGTTTGAAAGCGGCGGGCGTGGCGGTCGCCTACGATGAAGTGACTTTGACGCGCCGGATTTTCCGCGATGGCGGCAGTGAATACTTTTTGAATCGCACGCCGTGCCGGTTGAAAGACATCCAGCAGTTGTTCATGGGCACGGGCATCGGGCGAACGAGCTACAGCATTTTGGCGCAGGGCCACATCACGCAGATTCTTTCCAGCAAGCCGGAAGATCGCCGGATGATTTTCGAGGAAGCGGCGGGCATCAC
>JBEEMY010000049.1:0-8678 GCA_041192415.1 Verrucomicrobiota bacterium
CCGCGGCGCGCAGTAATTCATCCGCGGACAGGCGGCGATCCCCGGTTTCGATGGCCGACAGCGTTTGCCGGTCCTTGAACCCGAGGCGGTCCGCCAATTGATCCTGGGTGAGGTCTCGGGCTTCCCGCAGCGCACGGATGCGGGTGCCGAACAGATTGGCTGACATGGGTCCCTCCTGAGAGGGAGGTAGGCTTGCGAATACCGAAATGCAAGAAAAAACTCCGCTGGACAGCGCGCGGATTCACACCGTCACGAGGTCAGCGGCCAAACAGCACCGCGAGATCGCCCCCGTTCAGCATGGGGACGAGGGGACTGCCCTGGCTCGCATGCCCCATGAAGTAGGCCGCCGCCATGAACCCGGCCAGCCGGTCCTGCGCGTAGCGGGCGCGAAAGTGATGCAGCTTGCCGAGTGCGCCTTCGTCCAGCATCCGTTTCGCGAGCACGATGGCGGGAATGCGCCGGTAGTTGTGACAAATCATGTGGACGCGCTGGGATTTTTTGGCGGCGGCAAACATGGCTTCACATTCCTTCAAATCGCGCGCCATGGCTTTTTCACAGAGGACGTGTTTGCCATTTTTCAATGCAGCAATCGCCATCTCGGCGTGCGAAAAAGTCGGCGTGGCAATGTCCACGATGTCAATGAGCGGCGACTCGACCACGTCGCGCCAGTCGGTCGTGGCAAACTGCCAGCCAAGTTTGGCGCGCGCGGCGTTCACACCGGCGGAATCGCGCCCGCAGATGGTGTGCAGCTCGACATTCGCCTTGAGGTCGAAAAATTTCGGCGCCTGCCGCCACGCGTTCGAGTGCGCGCGGCCCATGAATTTGTAACCGATGAGTCCGACGCGAAAAGTTTTGGCCATAAAAGTTGAGGTTGAACTGGATTTGTCCGGCTTTATAGTGAGCCGAACATTTTTAGTCAATGAATCTCACCATCGCAGAAATCGCGAAACAACTCGGCGGCGAAGTCCTCGGCGACGCCTCCGTTACGCTCACCAGCTTTGCCGCCGCTGAAAACGCCAAAGCCGGCGACCTAACTTTTGCGGACAACGCAGTTTTTTTTGCGATTGCCGAGCAGAGCGCCGCCACGGCCATCATCGCGGGCAAGGATTTTTCCTCTGCCATCAAGCCCGTCATCCGCGTGGCGAATCCGCGCGTGGCTTACGCGAAAGCCGTGGCCATCTTTTTCCCGGAACCAAAGTTCACGGTGGGAATTCATCCGGCGGCGGCCATCGCCAAGTCAGCGCAGATTGATGCGACGGCGCACATCGGCCCGCATTGCACGATTGGCGAACGCGTGAAGATTGGCGCGGGCGTCGTCCTGATGGCCGGGAATTTCATCGGCGAAGATTCCGTGCTGGGCGATGGGACGAAATTATTTCCAAACGTCACCATTTATTCCCGCAGCCAAATTGGCCAGCGCGTGCGCATCCACGGCGGAACCGTAATTGGCTCGGACGGGTTTGGTTATGTTTTCGACGCCGGGATTCATCTCAAAGTGCCGCAGGTGGGCAATGTCATCATCGGCGACGATGTGGAGATTGGCGCGAATGTTTCCATTGATCGCGCCGCGCTCGGCTCCACGATCATCGGGCGCGGAACCAAGATTGATAACCTCGTCCACATCGCGCACAACATTGAGATTGGCGAACATTGCATTCTCTGCGGGCAGGTCGGTTTCGCAGGCAGCACCAAGCTGGGAAATTATGTCGTGCTCGCCGGGCAAGTCGGCATCGGCGGACATTTGAAAACTGGCAACCAAGTAACCGTCGCCTCCAAGGCGGGCGTGATGCACAACATTCCCGACGGCGAAACGTGGATGGGAATTCCCGCGCAACCGCACGGCCAGGCCAAGCGCGTGCTGATCGCCCTGCAACGTCTGCCTGACCTCATGAAAAAAATCGCGACGTGGGAAAAGAAGCTGGGCGGCGAATAATTTTTCCGCCACGTCACCGGTGATAGCCGTCGGTGAGCGTTTTAAGAAACGCCACGAGGTCTTCTTCTTCGCCGTCAGTCAAGCCAAGGTCGCCCAGCTCATCGTGATTGACGGTTTCCGGCACTTCACCTTCCGGCCAGCCCGCCGCTGGCACATCACGCGTGTTGTAGAAGTGAACGATTTCCTTGATGGTTTTGAAATAACCGTTGTGGCCGTAGGGCGCGGAGGGCGCAAGATTGCGGAGGGTGGAGACGCGGAATTTTCCGGCCTCGGCAGCGGCGTTGTCCGGGTCAAATTTTGCGACGGTGTTTGCCAGTCCCAAATCCACAAAGTTGGTTCCATCCGGATTCAAGTTCGGCGGCAGTTTCAAAAATGGCACGTTCCAATTTTTCGGGATGCCGATGTTGTCGTAGGTAAAATCGGTGAACATCGGGCCGGGCTGACCTTCCGCCGCCTCACTGGGATGGCAGGCAAAGCAGTTGGCCTTGCCATTGAACAATACCAACCCGCGCGCCTCGCCCTTCGTGAGGCTGGCCTTGCCCTGAAGATAGTAATCAAACTTGGAGGTAAACGGGCTGAACGCGGGCGTCTGCTCGAACGCCCCAATCGCCTCGGAGATTTGCAGATAAGCCGTCGGAATATTTTGTGACTTCAATGAATCTGCGCCGAACACCTTGCGGAACAGCCCGGCGTAATTACCGGTGCGAACTTTGGCCACGACGACGGCTTGGTCGGGGTTGTGCATTTCCACCGGGTTGAGAAACGGAAATTGCGCCTGCTCTGCCAGTGAATTCACGCGGCCATCCCAAAACAAGCCGCCAAAATAAGTTTCGCCCTCAACGTCATATTGGAGCGGCGGAATAAATTTTGCGTAGCTGGCCGTCGGGGCGTTGCGGAAACCAGTGCGTGACTGGAGGACGCCGCGCGAAACCGGCAACAAACGATCTGGGTCGGCAAAGCCGGCGGACGGTTGGTGGCAGGAGGCGCAAGACTGGCCGACGGGAACCGACAGGGTGGTGTCGAAATAAATATTGCGCCCCAGCGATTCGAGGTTTTTTTGGATGGCAACCTTCTGCAAGCTGGGCTGCGCCTGCGTGGCGACTGCGCCTAGCAACATACCGATGAAGATAAATAGTTTCCGCCCATCCAAATTAGCCAGACCGTTTTTATTCATGTTGAGATTCTATGGAAATAAATTTTTGCCGCCATCGGTGGTTTGCGAATTGTTGTCGCTAGCTTGCAACGGGGCATTCATCCCTTGCCAGAAAAGCGATTGCCCCCGAGAATGTCGCGCCGACTGCTAAAAATGAATCCTGCCACCAAAAAACCGGAAGCCGTCACCGCCAATCTGGCGGCCTTCAGCGAAACCGGCGCGTGGCGCGATGTGGGCAAAGGCTGGCAGCCGCTCTTCGGCAGTTTTCACGGCGCAGGCTACAGCATCGAGTGGCATGATTTTTTTGCGAAGCGCGAGTTCGACTGGGCGGCCAGTTTTCACCCCGGCTGCGTGGAGTTGTGTTTGAATCTGGATGGTCACGGCTTCGTGGCCGGACAGGGTGGACGCGCGGAGTTTGCGCCCGGCACGGCGGGTTTTTACCATCGCGGCGACGAGCCACTCACCGCCAAGCGCGCGGCGGACGAGCAGCACCGTTTTCTCACCGTGGAATTTTCCGGCGCATTTCTCGCCAAGCATCTGGCGGGCATGGAAGCCGTGCTGCATCCCATCGTGCGCGCGGCCATCGAAAATTCTCCCGGCACAAATGTCACCAGTATTCCGGTGCGGCTGGGCGCGGCGCAGCAACAACTCATCGCCACGCTGCGGCAGCCGCCGGTCTATGCCACGGCGCAGGCGCTCTGGTATCAATGCAAAGCGCTGGAACTGGCGGTGACGTTTCTGCTCGCGCCGCCGCCGGAAAGCGAGCTGTTCTGCACGCGCCAGCAACGCGTCGCGCAGGAACGCGTGGAACAGGTAATTTTTTTGCTGAAGCAAAATCTGGCCGCGCCGCCGCCGCTGGAAGAACTCGGTAAAAAAATCGGTTGCAGCCATTTTTATTTGAGCCGGATTTTTTCCGCGCAGACGGGTCACACCATCACGCAACACTTGCGCCAGCTCCGCATGGAACGCGCGGCGGAGTTGCTCAAGGCGGGCGATCACAACGTCACCGAGGCGGCGTTCGAGGTGGGCTACAGCAGCTTGAGCCATTTCAGCGCGGCGTTCACCGAGACGTTCGGCGTTTGCCCCGGACTGTATCCGCTGAAAATTCCGGCGCGAAAATAAGCCGGAGCGCAAACACCCGACAGCTTTCCGCAAGCTGCCGCCAGTTTTCCCGCTGCGGCGCAAAGCCGCGACAAACTTCCGCAAACATCCGGCAGCGGGAAATTTTTCCATCTGGCAAATTCAGCGCATGAAAAAGATTCGTCCGCTGAAAATAATTTTTCTAGCCGCAACGCTGCTGGCCGGAACTGCCGTCGCTGACAACAAACTGTTCACCTACACCTACGAGCCGGAGACGGAACCGAAGGGCGACTGGGAAATCGAGCAGTCCATCACCTCGCGCCTCATCCGCAATTCCGCCGTGGGCCAGAAAGATTACCAGCGCTGGCAGTTCCGCACGGAACTCGAGCACGGCTTCACTGAGCGCTACACCGCGTCCATTTATTTGAACCACGACTACGAGCGGTTCACCGATCCGGCCACCGGCAATTCCGCTGGTGAAAATCGTTGGGGCGGCGTCTCGATTGAAAACCGTTACCTCGTGCTGGATCCGCGAAATCATCCCGTCGGCCTCACGCTGTATCTGGAACCGACTTACGACGGCAAGAACGCGGAGCTGGAACAAAAAATCATCATCGGCCAGCGGCACGGCGACTGGAAGTGGGCAGTGAACCTGACGCACGCGACGGAGTGGGCGGATCATTTCCGCGAGACGGAAGGCGAATTGGAATTATCCGGCGGCTTAGCCTACCAGCTTACCAAACGCTGGTCGCTCGGCCTCGAAGTCCGGGACCACAACGAGCTGCCCGAATATGAGCAGTGGGAAAACACCGCTGTCTTTCTCGGCCCCGTCGTCAGCTATCACCGCCAGAAATGGTGGGCCACGCTTTCGGTGATGCCGCAAATCTACGGCGCGAATTTCATCGGCGACCCCGACGGCGATAAAGGTCTTGAACTTGAAGGCCACGAACGATTGAACATTCGCCTGCTGCTGGGGTTTAGTTTTTGAACGGACTCACGGCTGAAGAACAAAAAAAGCCGGGGCAAGTCACCTTGCCCCAGCTCGCTTATTTTCACTCACGGATACACCAGCCGGAAAAACACGCTGTCATTCGCCGGTGAAATTGGCAGTAACACCTGATTCGTCCCGGAAGAATTCGACACCGTCACCCAGTTCGTCCCCAGCGAATTCGTTTGCGCCTGCAAACGCCAGCCAAGGTGATCGGTCGGCCATGAAAGCGTGAGCGAGCCGCCGGCAACGGAGAACGAGATGTTCGTTGGGTTGGTGGCAACGGGAATTCCAATCTGCAAACTGCCCGCGCCCGTGAGGTAGGGCGCGCTGTTGGCGGCATTAAAAACTCCTGGCGGCTTGTTCGTGCCGCTCAAAATAATTCCCGTCATGCGATTCGTGCCTGCAAAGTTCAAATTCAACACCGCGCCGCTCGCCACCGTCACGGTCGCGTTGGTGGGCAACGTCGCTTGCGCGAACGCGAGTGTGCCGCCGTTGACGGTGAGGTTGCCGCTAAACGTGTTCGCGCCGTTGAGCGACTGCGAGCCGCTGCCGGATTTTACGAGGGCGATGCTGCCGCGAATTGCGCCGGTGAAAATATTCGTGGTCGCGGCAGTGAGTGTGAGCGTGGCGGCAACACTGGAGTTCGTCACCGCGCCGCCGCTGCCGCCGAGGTCGGCGAGTGACGCGATGGTTTGTGAAGTGCCGGTGAGATCGAGCGTCGCGGACGCGGCGAGGCTCACGGGCGAACTGGCCGGCAGCGAACCGGTGGTGACGCCGAACGTAACGACGGTTTGGTTCGACTTGAGATTTTGAATTTCACTTTGGTTCAACGCACGGTTGAACAAATAAACTTCGTCCACCAGTCCGTTCATCGAGACAACGCCGTCGCCGGTGTCGGGGCTGGCGCCGATCCAAAATTGATTTGCCGCAGTCGTGCCAGCGGTGTTCCAGCCGGTCGTGCCGGTTTGGGCGTTCACAGTTCCGTCCACGTAAATCGTCTTCACGCCGCCGCTCACGGTGATGGCAACGAAATGCCAGACGTTGTCGTTGAGCGCAGTCGTGCCAGTGAGCCACGCATCGCCGTAGCGAACGCCGCCGGCTTTTGTGCCGCCGCCGGAATTGTTGTTCAAATAAAATGTCGTCGCGCCGCCCGCCCAAGTGCCGTCGCCTTGGTAACCGAACGTTGCGCCCGACGTGGCGGTCTTGATCCAGAGCGCGTAAGTCCAACTCGCGCCCGCCGCGTTACAGTCGAGCGCGGCAACTTTGTCGGCAATTTCCAGATGCGCCGTGCCGTTCAAGCTCATCGCATTGCCGTAGCGACCGCCGCCGACAATCGTCGCGCCTGCGCCGGTGAGCGCGCCGTCCATTGCGCTGCCGCCGGAGCCGGAGTTCACGATGGAGCTGTCGAGATTCGTCGTCACGACGCCGGTCTCCTCGTTGGTGCTCACGACCGCGCGACCGATTTGGTCGAAGGTAAGTTGCAACACCGGGCCGAGCGCGGCGACGTAGTTCGTGTTGTCGCTCTGGCTAAAATTCACCGTGCCGTTGCTGATGACGGTGCTGCCGGTGTAAGTGTTCGCGCCGGAAATCGTCGTCGTGCCGCTGCCGTTTTTTGTGACCGAACCGCTGCCGCTGATGGTTCCGGCAAAAATCGTGTTGGAAGAATTTCCGAAAGTGAACGCCGTTGCGTTCGTGCCGCTGCCCAGCAACACGCTGCTGGAATTTCCGCCCGCGAGCGAGCCGACGGTTTGCGAAAAAACATTCAGCGCAAGCGTTGCGCCCGACGCGACGGTGAGTGCCGTGGTCGCGGGCAACGCCGGGCTGGTCGTCACGGTGACGCCGTTCATCAGGTTCGTCACGTCGGCCTGACTCAACGCGCGGCTGTAAATAAAAACTTCGTCAATCAAACCGTTGAGCGGCGCGTTGCCATCGCCGGTGTCTGCCGTGCCGCCGATCCAAAGTTGGTTACCAACGCCGTTGCCGCTCCACGCATTCGCCGCCCACGCATCCACCACGCCGTCCACATAAAAAACTTTTGCCCCGTTGTTGCACGTCATCGCGACGAAGTGCCACGCGCCGTCGTTCAACGTCGCCGTGCCGGTCTGCCAGCCTTGCGAGTTACGCACGCCGCCGCCCTTCGGGCCGCTCACAGTGTTGCTTTGGTTCAAATAAAAACTGGAATTGCCGGACGCCCAACCGCCCGAGCCTTGATACATATACGCGCCGCCGGCGTTTGTGGATTTGAGCCACATTCCCCACGTCCACGCGCCGCTGTTGTTGAAATTCACCACGGAATCGTTGACCAAAACGTAGCTGGTGTTCACCGCGTTCGTGCCGATGGCGAGCGCTTTGCCCACGCGTCCGCCGCTCACGATGCTCGCGCCCGCGCCGGTCAACGTGCCGTTCAACGCCACGCCGCCACTGCCGCCGTTGACGATGGTCGTGCCGTTCGTGTTGTCGAAGGAGAGGTGCAGCAACGGCCCGCCGAGTTTCAAAGTTCCCGCACTCACAGTGGTTGACCCAGTGTAAGTGTTCGTGCCGCTCAACGTCACCGTGCCGGAACCCAGCTTCGTGAAACCGCCGCCGGTGTTCGCGGAAATTGTCGCCGCTCCAAGAACTGCGGCGGAAGTAAAACCACCGCCGGAAAGTGAAACCGTCGGTGCGCTCGTATAACCCGTGCCGCGACACGTCACGGTGATGCCGGTGACGACGCCGTTGGAAATGTTCGCGTGCGCCGTCGCGCCGCTGCCGCTCGCGCTCGTGATGACGACGCGCGGTGGCACGACGTAACCCGCGCCGCCGCTCGTCACGGGAATCGTGGCGATGCCGCTGCCGCTTGGTGCGAGCAGTGATTGATCAATCGCGATGGACTGGCCGTTGTCGTCAATCGTCGCACCGCCGCTGTAAATCGTCGCGCTTTGCACCGCGCCTGCGCCGATGAAAAGTCCGCCGGTGTTTCCCGCCTTGAGTGTGCCGCCGTTGAAGTTGAGCCGGGATGCACCCGCCGACGTCACAATGGAGCGCACTTGAAATGCTCCGCCGTTGAGATTCAGGTTCGCGGCGTTCGCGGAGTTGCCGCCGACGTTGAGCGAGGCGTTCAGGCTGGGCGTGGCCCAACTGCTCGTGCCGCTGAAGGTCGTGGTGTTCGTCTGGCCGGTGCCGCTGCCGGACCAGTTCGCGGCGAAACCATTCGCGCCGTTCACTGCCGGTGTGCCGCCGCCATTGATGGCGACCGTGCCGCCGGAAAAATTCACCACGCTCTGTTCACCCGCCGCGCCACGGTTCGGCAGAAAATACGACGACGTGGAATTCGCCATCACGAGATTTCCGCCGCTCATGTCGAACTGGCCGAACGTGCCCGCGCCGCCGCTTGATCCGCCGACATTCATCTCGCTCGCGAGTTGAATGGTTCCCGCTGAAAAATTGTAGTAGCCGGAACCACCGACCGCGCTGCCGATTTGCAACGCGCCGAGCGACGTGCCGGGCGTGACGAGTGTGCTGCTGCCGACCTGATACACCGC
>JBEEMY010000050.1:0-9665 GCA_041192415.1 Verrucomicrobiota bacterium
TTCCTCACGTTGGTGACTAACTTCAACACGGCGTTGCAAGCGGCCATCGTTGCCCAGGCGGCGGCGAAGGAGAAGACGAGCCTCAAGGATGCCGCGCGGGATTTGCTCGAAGCGGGTCTGCGGGCACGCGGCAATTATGTGGAAAATAAAAGCGGCGGTGCGGAGGCGGTAATCCTCTCCGCTGCTCTGCCGGTGAAGAACACGCCCGCGCCTGTCGGCGAGCTGCCCGCGCCGGTGGATTTCCTGGCGACGATGGGTTCGCTGGAGGGCCAGATAAAACTGAAATGGAAACGCGTGCGCGGGGCGGCGAGCTACATCGTGCAGGTGAGTCCTCACGCCACGCCACGGGTGTGGACGCTGGCCGCCGTGTCGCCGAACGCACGCGCGGCGGTATCCGGACTGACGGGCGGTGAGATGTTTGCCTTCCGCGTGGCGGCCGTGGGCCTCGCCGGTCAAGGCGGGTGGAGCGATGAGTCGGTCAAGATGGCGCCGTAACCAAACCTGGTAGGGCGACGCTGCCGCGTCGCCTTTTTTTCCAACTCACCCGGCGGTGCGGCAGCACCGCCCTACCAACTTTATTTTATGCCTTACGATCCCACCAAACCGGCGAACAATTCGCCGATTGTTTCCGCCGAACTGCGCGACCAGTTCGCGGGCTTGAACGACGCGATTGACGCCGTGCCAACCAGTCAGCCGATGACGGACCGATTGAATGTTTACACGGCAGGAAATTGTGAATTCGTTTCCCTGCCAAGTTTAACCATCAGCAATCCACCCACGCAGGCAGAGGTGCAGGCGATGGCGAGCCTGTTGAACAACCTCTACGTGGCGTTGACGCGGACGTGAGGTGCTGGCGCACGGCCACCACGGTGGGGAAGCCGCGCTGCGGCGCTTTTTGGCGGGCGGGTTTTGAAAATTCCGCTGGCTCGAAGGCGGGGAAGCGCCAGTGGGGACAGCCCGGCGGTCTGTCCCTACCCAGTCCGGACGCGGCTGCGCAACGCCGCCTGAAAAACAAAAACGGCATCCGGTTTTAACGCCGGATGCCGTGATGACTTGCTGGTTGAATTTACGCGTTCAACCGACGAACCATCAAACCATCAAACTTAAGCCGGACAAGGCCGCGCCCAGCATCATGACGGTGGAGCCGCCATCCGGCACGGACGGTGTGCGCCCCGGATTAAAAAATTCGTAGTGCGATAGGCCTTGCGGCTGTTGGTTCTGGTTGAACACGGTGCTGTCAAACAGGAGCGTGCCGGCGTCGCCGCCGACGTAATAGAACTGGTCGGTGTCCGCCCATTTCAGCGGAGGTAGGCCCAACCGGTGACGTCGAGGCTGATGGATGTGCCGCCAGCGATGACTTGTCCGGGGCTGCCAACGAGCGAGGCGTAGGTCAGGCTGGTGCTGTTGGCGAGGTTGTAAATGTCAATCTGGCCGTTGAGGCGGGTGACTTCGTTCGCCGGGTTGGCAGGCGAGCCAATGGTCTGGCCGAGATCAATGATGGTGGCTTTGGAAGTCGGCAGCCAAGCAAGCAAGGCCGCAACGACGAGGAATGATTTCATTTTCATGATGAACAGTGTTTAGCTGCCCCTGTGCCAAGTAACCGTGCCGGGGGTTAAAAACTTTCCGGTGTTTTCAAATGCCTTGTATTCATTGGGTATTTAAGTTGTCTGCGCACGGTTTGCCGGTCGGGAGAACGGCGGGACAGACTTTCTAAAGTGTTAAGACCGCCGACGGAAATACACCTTACTGCAAACTATTCGAGGTGTGGTAGGGACGCTGCGCTGCGGCGTCCTTCCGCTGGCGCTTCCCAGTTTTCGGCCAGCGGAACTTCCCGAACCCGCCCGCCGAAGTCAAAGCAGCGCGGGCGGGAGACAGCCCGGCGGTCTGTCCCTACCTTGATAGGTTGTGAACGGCATAATCCCACTTTTTGGCTTTTTGATTGGTGTGGCGGACGCGGTGGTTTAGTTTTGCGCCCGCCATGAAAGTTTTGATTTCCGCCATCGCCTGCAATCCCTATCTGGGATCGGAAAGTCATTTTGGCAGTTCGGCGATCAAGACGCTGGCGCGGGAGCATGAGTTGTTTGTCATCACGACGAGCCGCGACCGGGCGGATTTGGAAAAGGCGGCGGCGGCGGGTCTGGTGCCGGCGAACGTGCGGTATTTCTACGCGGGAAAAGTTTCGCCGTGGCATCCGAACCGGATGCGGGCGCGGTTGCAAAGCTGGGGGGAATACATCCAGTTCACGCGGGACTCATTCGCGGTGGCGCAGGCGCTGCATCGGCGGGAAAAATTTGACCTGGTCCATCATCTCACCTACGCGACGTGGCGGATCGCCTCGCCGATGTGGCAGTTGGGCATTCCGTTTGTGCTGGGGCCGATTGGCGGCTACGAACAATTTCCTTTCCGCATTTTCCCGACGTTGAGCGCCGCCGGGGCGGCGTTTGAGCTGTTGCGAAAAACTTCCAACGTGGTCTCGCGGTGTTCGCCGGCGGTTCGGCGCAGCCTGCGCGCGGCGGACCGGGTCATTGCGGCGACCATCGAGACGGAGCAATTGGTGACCGCGCTGCGCGGGTCGGGAGAAAACATTTCCCGCTTGTCGCCGGGATTTTACACGGCGGCGAACGTGGCGGCGTATGCGCGGTTTGTGCCCGGCAAAACAATTGACGGGCGGCTCCGCATTTTTGCCTCGGGTCATCTGGGCGGGCACAAGGGAATTGCGCTGGCGTTGGCGGCCCTGGTGCGGGTCAAGCAGCAGGGCGTGGATTTTTGTTATCACCTCGGAGCCGACGGCCCGGAACTCCCGCATCTGAAAAAACTCACGGCCAAGCTGGGGTTGACGCGGGAGGTTTTGTTTGGCCGGGAAGGGATGCGGCGGGAGGATTATCAGCAGGAGCTGGGCGACACGCATATTTATCTGCTGCCGAGCCTGCGGGAAAGCGTGGGGCTGACGATGATGGAGGCGATGCTCGCGGGGGCGGTGCCGGTGGTGGCGGACTGCGGCGGGCCAAACTTCATCGTGACGAAGGAGTGCGGCTATAAAATTCCGGTGACCACGCCGTCACGGATGGCGGTGGAAATTGCGGACGTGATTTTGGCTTTGCAGCGCGACCGGCAAATCATTTTGCAGAAAGGCAAGCTGGCTTCGGAGCGGATTGCCGCGCATTTCACCGAGGACAATTATCACCAGACGATCAATGCGGTGTATGCGTCGGCGGTTCGTGCGCGTTCACCCGGGTTGCGCTAGCCAATCTCGACATTTCGCTGCTGCCGATTACACTGCGCCGCAAACATGGACACTGTCGGAATACATCGGCCACGCAATTTGGGCTGGACGCGGGCGGCCGCACTCCTTTACGGCGATTGGGGAACCAGCAAAGCTTACGTCATCGGCCTCGCGTTTGTCGCGGCGGGCTTCTCGTCATTTCCCATCATCCTCGCCGTCTGTGCGCTGACGGGATTGGTCGCTTACAATTACATCATCGTCTGCAAAAACTTCCCGGATGGTGGGGGCGTGTATTCGGCGGCGCGGGAACAAAGTCGTGTGCTGGCGGTGCTGGGGTCGTTGCTGCTGGTGGCGAATTTCACGGTGACGGCGGCGTTGAGCGGTTGGGCGGCGATCAGTTATTTTGGCATTCCGAAAGAGTATTTCAAACTGGCCGCCATCGGCTTCATTTTGCTCGTCGGGTTGATCAATTATTTTGGGCCGAAACATTCTGGCAGTCTGGCCGTAATTTTTGCCGTGCCGATGGTGGTGGTGGTCGTGGCGATTATTGGCTTGAGCCTGCCGCATCTGACGCTGGCCAACCTGAAGCCAATGACTGGAACCTTCGGCCAAAACTGGGTGGCGTTCGTTGGGGTTATTCTGGCGTTAAGCGGCGTGGAAGCCATCGCGAATCTGACCGGCGTGATGAAGCTGGACAAAGGAGCGACGCCGGAAAAACCGAGCGTGCTTTCGACGGCACGCAAATCCATTTGGCCGGTCGCGGGTGAAGTGATCTTGGGCACGGTGCTGTTGGCGTGGGCGATGTTGTCGCTGCCGCAAAATCTTTCGGATGAATTAAAGGTGCGCTTCGAAGATATGCTCCGCTTTTTGGGCGAGTATTATGGCACGGCGGCATTTGGGCTGCACTTCGGCCAGATTTTCGGAATGTTCATCGGGTTGGTGGTTGGGTTGCTGCTCTTAAGCGCGGTGAACACGGCCATCAGCGCGCTGATCGGTTTGATTTATATGTTGGCGCGCGACCGGGAAATGCCGACGCCATTCACCAAGCTGAATTCCCACGGCGTCCCCAAACTGCCGCTGGCGGTGGCCACCATTTTGCCGGTGCTGCTGGTGATTTTTGCCGACTCGTTACAAACCCTCGCGGCGCTTTACGCCATCGGTGTAGTCGGTGCGATCACCGTGAATCTTGGCTCGTGCAGTTTCAACCGGCGCTTAAAACTCGGCTGGGGGGAACGCGGCATCATGATCGTTACGTTCGTGATTTTATTCGCGGTGGAAATCACCATTGCCAAAACCAGTCCGAACGCGTTGTTTTTCGTGGCGTGTGTGCTGGGCGTCGGCTTCGCCCTACGCTGGTGGGCGATGACGCACGCAGGTTTTGAAACCATTATCATCAAGCGCGAGTTCGCCGCTGCGGTCAGTCACGACACGACACTGTTCCGTCCGAATCTGACGCCTGGGCAATCCATCCTCGTCGCCGCGCGCGGACTGACACCGGTATTAAGATTTGCCGTGGAAGAAGCCAAGTTTCGGCAAGGCAATCTCTACGTCCTTTACATCAAAGAACTCGCCGTGAACCTGCCCGGCCCGCTCGCCAACGTCGAACGGCCACGCTGGCAGGATGACCGTGAGGCGGCGCACATCATGTATGCCATGGTCAAACTCGGTCAGGAAATCGGCGTGCCGGTCGTGCCCGTTTTTGTCGTCAGCGAAAATCCCGCCGCCACCATTCTCGACATCAGCGCCACCATCGGCGCGGACGTGCTGATGCTTGGTTCCTCGCACCGCACCAAACTCGCCCAGCTGCTCAAGGGCAACGTCATCACGGAAGTGGCCAAGAGTCTGCCGGATAATATTCAGTTGGTGATTCACAGCTAGGCGGTGGTGGTTGTCCGCATTGGGTTAAACTTTGATTGGTAAAATCAGCATCGCCCGGCCAATGCGATAGAGCCGACGCTGCAATTCAAAGACCGTGTGGTTGTGCAACAGGCGCGTCATCAGGCTTTCATCCGCGAACACCAATTGGCCGGCGAAAAATTGCGCCTGCGGAAATTTCTCCGAGATGGTTTCGCACAGCTTCAACGCTTCATCCGCGATGTCCGTGCCGAGGGCGAAATGCGCTTCCGCATAAAATCCTCGTTGGCTCATGTAGGCGACGTAACGGTTCACTTCCGTCCGGGAAAATTCCCGGAGGTTTTCCACTTCGTCCGCGCCTTTGAAATTCCCCGCGTCCAGCACGCCGATCTGCACGAAGACGTAATTTGAATACACGCGCGGGAACATCCGTGCCACGGCGAGCAAGGTGTGGAGACCGAGTCCATTGTAGCCGTTCACCAGAAACACGGCGGTGCGGGCGTTGGGATCGCACGGCGGCATGATTTTTTCCGTGATGTTGCTGTCCTTCGCCAGCGAGTCAGCGACCAATTCGTTCAACCGCGCGAGCCGGGTTTGTGTTTGGAGGTAATGCTTTTTCACCCACATCGCACCGGTAGCCAAGATGCCGGTGACCACGAGCGTGATCCAGCCGCCTTGGAAAAATTTGAAGAAGCACAGCGAAATCAGGATGCCGCTGGTCAACATCAGTCCCAGCCCATTGATCAACAGTTTGCTTTTCCATTTCGGTTCCTTGTCCCGGTTCAACCACCAGTGCCGCACCATGCCGAGCTGCGAGAGACTGAAGGTGATGAAGACGTTAATGCTGTAAAGCACGATGAGCGTATCCACCGAAGCGCCGCACAGCAGCAACACCAGCAACGTCGAAACGCCCATGAGTAGCACGCCGTTCTGCGTGACAAGCCGGTCGCTCAAGCTGGCGAAACGCGCGGGCAGCCAGCGATCCACCGCCATGTTGGCCATCACGCGCGGGCCATCGAGGAAACCGGTTTCTGCCGCGATGAAGAGCAGCAACGCCGCCGTGGACAGCGCCACGATGATAAATATTTTTGCGAGCATCGCCGGCCATGTCGCGGTGATTTGTTCAAACAGAACGGCGTTCAATGTTTTGCCGTCCTGCGGCTGGACGTGATACAGCAGATAGACGAGCAGTAGTCCGCCGACGAGAAAACCCAGCGTCACGCCCATGTAAATCATCGTGCGCTTGCCGGTGCGCACGCGGGGTTCGCGCAAGATGGGCAGGCCGTTGCTGACGGCTTCGATGCCTGTGTAAGTGCCCGCGCCGAGACTGTAGGCGCGCATCATGATGCCCAGCAATCCCCACAATCCAATCTGGCTATAAGTTGTGTGGACATCGGTCGCGACGCCTTGAGCGATACCCGGCATGTCGCCGACATGAACGGCCACGCCATACACGATGGCGAACACGTGCGTGAGAATGAACAACGCAAACACCGGCACCCAGATGATTACGGATTCCTTCACCCCGCGCAGATTGATCAGCGTCAGAAAAACCACGCCCGAAACTGCGAACGCGGTTTTGTGCGAATGCCACGGCGGTGGTAACAAACTAAAAATCGCATCCGCGCCCGCTGCCACGCTGGTGGCGATGGTCAGGACGTAATCCACAACCAACGCGCAGCCGGAAACCATGCCGACTTTTGGGGAAAGTAATTTGCTCGCGACAAGGTAACCGCCGCCGCCGCTGGGGAATTGTTCGATGATCTGCGAGTAGCTCATGCAGATGATGACGATGGTCGCAATCACCGCCAGCGCCACGAAGAGGCTCAAGAAGGTGTGTTGCCCCAGCGCGAGAAAAACGGACTCCGGGCCGTAGCACGACGATGAGACCGGGTCGGCCCCCAGCCCCACCCACGCGAACATCGCGATGAGCGAGGCTTTGTGAAAGAGATGTTTATCGGAATAATTTTTGGCGCGGCCGATGACTAGGTTTTTGAAGCTTTTGAAAAGGTTCATAAAAAAGTGCAGGTTGAGTCTATGTTGATGAGCTGTCGCTGAAGTTGTTCAACGGATATGGCTGCGGATGGCTTCGGCGAGCGCCGCCGGTTCATCCGTGCCCAGCATGAATTTTTTTCCGCCACGCATGGTCACGGTGACGGCATCGAAGCCGGAAACATTGTAAAGCCAGCCGGTGCTCGGATGCCAATGGAGGCCCCAACTGAAACGATTGCGGGCAGGCACAGCGGCGGCGATTTCCGTCAGCAGCACGCGGTTACTGATGAATCCCGGGCCGAATTTCCAGCGCAGTTCGCCGCCCGCGATTTCAATCGTGAGCGAATGAAACAGCCACGCAATCACCAGCAGGATCGGCACCGAGATGAAGAACTGCTTGAACAGGCAGATGCCGAGAATAAAAAACGTGCCGGCCATGACCAGCATCGCGACAACGATAGCGGTGCCTTTCTGGGTGTGTTGATAGGTGTTCATAGCTTCCTCCAGGCTTGTGATGACGGTATTTTCTTGCGCGCTTCTTCAGCCGCGTAGAACCGCGTTAGGCCGCAGTCGGCGCAGGTGACGACTTTGAATGTCGCCGAGATGAGGAAGCGGCTTAATCCCGGTAGCAGATCCGGGCCGTAGCCGCCTCGGGAATTTGTCATCGCCGAATACAGGTTGTTCTGCCCGCACTCCGGACACGGTTTGTTCTGGTTCATAGTTCCATCCGATATGGTCATGCACGCAGGCACGGGTTATCGCCGTGTGCGCGCACAACGCGTTTTTCAGTGGGGTGACCGTGATGACGGCGCATTCGCGCCATCCAGAGGATCGCCCTTCCAATTGCCTACGAGATTAGCTGTCGGGCTTGGCCTTGAAAGTGGCCTTGAAATCAGTTGCCTGACTTCGTTCGCCCCGTCCTCGACTCCGAGGAATTTGGGTCTCCCGTGTCTGGCTTCAGGAAGGAAGCCGGACTTAGGCTGCAACGGGGAGAGTAAATCACACAACCGCGAACCTGTCAAATGAGCCGCCGCCGCGCGCCTCAACCGCGTCAGTAATTTTCCGACCGTGGTTTGAAATTTTTCTCCGGCTGGGAGCGGGCAATTGCCGGGCAAAAAAACTTTTTCCTCAAGCCTTCGCCAGTCTGGCCGATGGAGAGACGTTGGGCGGGGAATTCCCACCCGGCGCAAATGAAAGCCGTTTTCAAATTCATGGCTGGTGAGCACATCGGGCGGGTGGAATCTCCCGGCGCAGGCATCACCTCGCCCGCGCATTTTTCCCCGCCAGCCAAGGCCAAAACCCCCGCCAGCCAGTCGCTCCAGCTCAAGGACGACACCGCCAAATTTCTTCATTCCCTCCTCATCCGCCCCGAACGCTGGGGCATCAACGAGTAAGTCGGCGGTTTATTTTTCCATTAACGCTTGAGAACCGCGCCGCGTGCCGGTAAATCATCGGCGGCAATGTTCGGAATTTTCAAACGCTACCTCTCCATCTACGCCGCGCTGTGGAAAAATTCCGTGGCGCGCGAAATGTCGTTCCAGGGAAATTTCATCCTGTGGATCATCGTGGAACTCCTCTGGTTCGGTTTGCAATTAAGTTTTGTCTCCGTGGTTTATTCGCAGACGGAGTCGGTCGGCTCATGGACGAAATGGCAGATGGTCATGCTCGTTGGCGCGAGCAATTTCATTCAGCAAATTTATCAGGCATTCTTCCTGACCAACTGCACGAATCTCTCGGAACTCATCCGCACGGGCAAAATGGATTTTCTCTTATTGCAGCCGGTCAACACCCGCTTCGTCATCTCGCTGCGGCAGGTGGATCTTGGTTCCTTCGTCAACGCCGCGTTCGGCCTGTGCGTTTTGATTTACGCGGCGCAGCGGGCGGGGGTGCATCCGGGGTGGCTGCAAATCGGCGGCTTCGCGGCGCTATGTTTCGTCGGCGTGCTGCTGCATTACTCGGTGATGTTCATCTTGGCGACGACGGCGTTCTGGACGGTGCGTTCGCAGGCCATCGTGTGGGGTTACTACAATCTGTTCAACATCGCGCGGCTGCCGGATGAAGCGTTTCGCGGCACGTTCAAGGCCGTGTTCACCTTCGTGCTGCCGGTGCTACTGGTCAGCAATGTGCCCGTGCGCGTGCTGGCGGCCAAATTGGAATCGCCGGCGGCGTGGCTGCTGCTCGTGGGCGTGGCGCTGGGCTGGGCGGCTTTCTCCGAATGGTTCTGGCGCGTGTCCCTGCGGCGTTACACCAGCGCCAGTTCGTGAGGCCGGCGGGAATTATTTGTTCTCCAGCGCCTTGGCCACGGCCGCCAGCAGCGCCTTGCCCCGCAAATCTTTCCCGATGATGACGCCGTCCGCGCCGATGAGAAAGTTGGTGGGAATTTTTTCAACGCCGTATTTCAACGCGAGCTTGTTTTGATAGGGCAACTCCTGCGAATCGTATTTGTCCGCCAGCTTGCCGACCTCCTCGTCAAAAAATTCCGGCCACACAAACTGGTCTTTCTTTTTGAGAAACTTGGCGAGGTCCGCCGACTTCACGTCCAGCGTCACACCGATGACATCAAAACCTTTGGCGTGAAATTTTTTGTAGGCGGCGG